>CANMPY010000174.1 GCA_947499775.1 Bacteroidota bacterium
AATTATGAAAAATCCATATCGTTTTAAACAAGGCTATTGCCCCCCCCCTACAACCACAAGGGTTTACAAGCCGGGCAGCGTTCTACAGAGGTTTAATTCTTAGCTTCTCGTTTTTGTTTGGGTCAATCCTATCGATGCTCAACCCAGCAGTAACAAAGCAATTACTTTTTGGAGTGATGATGTTACCCTTTTAAGGTATTCTGATACTTCGATGTTTACTAATGACACAACGATGAATCAAAATATTTCGAATTTTGGTTTTTTAAAATATGACACAATTAAAACTTACCGTTTATTGGCATCGTTTCCAAAATATTTGTTCTTTGTTAGGCTCGATACATTGACTAATGCTGATTCTGTAATGAAAAAGTTAGGTAATTTCAATGTTAGGTATTTGCATATCTCAGACGAGAATTTTCAACAAGCATGTACCACCACATATAATGATCCTTCACTTAATTCATCTTGTGGGGATGCTATCTCTCAAAACGATAAAAATTGGCCATTGATAAGGGTTGATGCTGCATGTGCCCATGATATTACCAGAGGAGATGGGGAGGTTGTTGCTATAATCGACACATGGTTTACCGAGCCTACGGATATCCTTAAGAACAGAAAATCAATTACAAAATACCCTATTTCAGGACCAAGATTTGAGTATTCCAAAGACGGAGATCATGGGAGTGAATGTGCCAGCTTCGGTTTTGCTGAAACCAATAATGGAAAAGGAATTGCATCTTTAGGATATAATGTTAAATATGCCGCATACTCATTAGGTAAAAATGAAGATCTAAATGTCAGTCCAACATTTGAAGATTGGATGGCTGCAATATTTCAGGCAGTAAAGGATAATAATAAGGTTATCAGCATGAGTACCAATTTAGGTGGTTTGGAGGTTGAATTTGTTAAAGGATTAATTGAAAAACATAATGTTTCTTTTGTATTAGCTTCAGGTAATACTGGCATTATTTGGTGGCCTGAATTCTTAGGCGTTGAAGGTGCAATTGTAGTTGGAGCAACCAAGGAAAATGATAACTTTCCTCCGCAATATGGCCATTACCCTGCTATTGATGTTTGTGCACCCGGTTTTGGTGTAAGAATAATAAGCGCATCAGTAACAAACCCTGCTTCTAATTGTGTTTTCAATGGAGATGGCACTTCATTCTCAGCACCCATGGTGGCGGCCCTCATTGGCTTGATGCGATCTGTTGATCCTTCTCTGACGCCTTACGAAATAGAATGTATATTAAAAAACACCTGTGACCCTATTACAAATGCTTCATCACTTCCACTTGGGGAAATAGGTGCTGGCCGTATTAACGCCTATAAAGCAGTAAAAATGGTTCAAGACAATTTAGCAGTTACTCATTCTGGGACACTTTCATCCTCTCAAACATGGACTGGTGATATTTTTATATCTGACGATTTAATAATCCCTTCAGGTATTGAACTTACTATTGATGATGCAACTGTTAGGGTAAGGGAAGGTAAGAGTATAAAAGTTCAAAATGGTGGTAAATTAATAATAGATTTTAGTACTTTAGGTGAGACATTTGGATGCTCCACGACTCCTCATTTATGGGAAGGTATAATGGTTAACGGTGGTGGAAATACCCAACCGCAAAAAAATACACCTGCAGGAGTATATCTTTCAGGTAGGGTCGTTATTCAAAATAATTCAGTTATTAAAAATGCTAGATATGGTGTTTCCTTAGGTGAAAGTTCAAGTAGTTCAGGAGGTGTAGTTCAGACTTATAATTCAACTTTTAAGAATTGTAGATTTAGTATTTTTTTTCCTGGTTATATATCCCCAACGCAACCTGATAAAAATTATTCAATTATAAACGAAACTAAATTTATTTGGGATGCTATGTTATATGGATTTACAAATTTTAATACGCATATTTGGATGGCAGATGTTAAAGGAATAAACATTACAGGATGTAAGTTTTCTAATACAGTACCTAAATCCATTCTGGGAGAATATGATCAAAAAACTGGAGAACTAAATGGACGTGGAAGAGGGATAGGTGCATGGAATTGCAGTTTTAATGTGATGCCTTCAGATGATCCGTTGACGGCTTCAAGTGGTAGCTGTAATTTTCCGGATGGAATACCGTGTGAATTTAATGGTTTAGAAATTGGGGTACATTCTGTGGAAGAGCCTTACATTGCTGCAGGTTCTAAAACGAACAAGGCTAAGATCGTTATTAGCGAATGTGTTTTCACTGATAATATTTACGGTACACATTTTAGCAATGATTATCGTTCCATAGTGTATAATAGTGTTTTTATATGGGATGGAGCCTTTAGCAATTTTGCCAGAACCACACCAGATAAACCTATAGTAAGTTTCGGCATCACCCATTTAAATTCACAAGGTCTAAAGAATACTGATAATACTTTTGTTTTTGGTAGCTATATTGACCCATATTATAATTTTTTTGGAATCTGGCATAATAATATATTTAAAGATGCTTTTCTTTATCCAAGGCATCATCCAGGAACTACAGTCGCAAAAAACCGTTTTATCTCGAACAGTCCGAATATCAATTCTACAGGTCATTTAATTGAAAACTTATGGACACCCAATATTCAATGTAATTTTTACAACTCACATCTATCTTATGGTTGGTATAGTAAGGCTTTACCACCTCAAAATAGTTCAATTCGTTATAAAAATAATGGAGGCAATTCTACTAATGGTCGAATGGATGCTGCAAATATTTGGGCTAATTGTTCTAATTCAAGTGTTACGTCTTTAGATGTTTATAAAAGTATATCTGGTACAACTACAAATGCCTTTAGAACTGAATTAGAATGGAATGAATTGAATCCACCACTTTATGACCCAATCAATTCAATCAATTGCAAAGTAAATTTTGATATCAACAATAATAGATTGTGGTTTGGAATTAATCCTGGTCCTGTATTTAGAGAGGCAAATGATTTTTGTAATCCTTCCTTATTTATAGCCCAAAGTGAAGTTTATTGCCCGGGTGTAGATGGATATGTGAGTACCAAAGATGATGACCCACGTGACCCTCTTCATGGGGATATTGACCCACCGCAAGAACCCTTAACAATACAGCAACTTGAAAGCGATTCAGTCATACGTGACAGTTTGTTTGATATGCTCAATATTGCTGATTATGAATTGCTGTTCAATAAGAATGAAGATCTTAAAAATGAATTAATAGGATTGGCTGAATTGGATACACGGGTTGAAAATCAATTGGCAGCCCAGATTCTTATACATTTCTACAATGTAATAATTCCTCAAAATGTGGGCATAATTGCACCGGAGGCCCAGAATGGCAAAAGGCAATTCAATGCAAATCCTTCAACTGATGTGATATTAGTACCCAATCCTAACAAAGGAAGTTTTATTATTAAATATACGGAAGATGCCGAATTACACTATAACGTCTATAATCTTTTTGGACAGAGTGTATTTACCAATTCAGGATTTACCAATACTGAAATTAAGTTGCCTGATTTTATAGCTTCCGGCATCTATTTTATTTCCCTTCAACTCAAAAACCAGCCAACGGTAATTAAGAAAGTAGCCGTTTATAAATAATTGTATGTCTCACAGTTGTTTCTACCCACGATTAATAGCCCTGATTTTAATATTTCTAAAATCAGGGTTGTTATTTGTTCGTGCTCAACAGCCAAATGAATGGCCTTTAATTTGGGACAACATTCGACTAAATTTTGAATGTAATCAAAAAAGTGATTTCACAGTAAGTAAGGAAAACAGTAAATTTTTAGGTTTTGGAGGTCTTTGGTCACCTTTATACTTTATTAATGATACGAACGGGGAAATAAAATACGTTATTTCCGAAGATAGTTGTCACAATAAATCTCATCAATTTTTAAAGAATAGTAATTTTAGCAATCATGAAAAATATAAATATGACTGGCAATTTGAATCCAATTATTATTTTGCTATACTTAAAATAGCCGCATGCCGGATTCCGAATGCACAAGGTAAATATTATATTTTTAATCAAATTTCAACAGACTATAAGATACTAGATACTCTTAAGCAAAACATGAGAATTGTTTACAGAGTGCTCGAGGATTCTATAGATAATGGAATGGGCGGCTTCAGGGATAAAGGCACTACCTATCTTTCTAATACGCCATTATTTTTTCAAAATATTGTTCCCTTTAATAATAACAAAGGATATTGGTTAATTGCAAAAGGACTAAATAAATATTATGTATATAAAATTGATGAAAATGGTATCAATATTCATGATAGTATTATAAATAACGAAAAATTCAGGGGGTATAGGGATTGCATTATGTCGCCCATGGGTACCCGCCTCTTAAGTTTTAATCTGTCAAATAATTATCAATGCCTTTTTGAACCCAATATTAAAAATACAGAAATAACGGTTTATGATTTTGATAAAATCATTGGCAAATTATCCTATCATAAAAAAATAGATTTTACGCTACTTTATAAAAGTTTATCTACAGCTAATTATGCTTTTCCAGTAAGTTTTAGTTTCTCGCCTAATGATTCTTTACTATATGTTAATTCTTATGATGGTAGATTAAATGCTGCCAACCGAAGTTTTATTTCACAAATGTATGTTAATGATAATTCCAGATTTTATTTTATTGATTCTACAGGAGACCAAGATTATTATACTGGTTATATCGGTATTGTTTCTAATTCAGGAAAGTTATTCTTTACATCTCGTCGGCGTGGTTTACCATCACCTCATATAGTATT
>CANMPY010000175.1 GCA_947499775.1 Bacteroidota bacterium
CTATTCCGATACCTCAACCAATTATCACTATCAAAAAAATGATTTCTGGTATTATTGGCATGGATTGGTAAACGGACGATTTTGGCCATTTATTATCCTGTTTTTAGTGGGAAGTATAATCGTAATTTTAAAACGAGATTTTGCGCATCGCCGTTTCTTATTATTTCTTGCTCTCCAATGCCTCGTATTTTTTTTAATTCTTTCGGCAGGCACCAAAAACTTTTGGTATGATGTTCCAATTTATCCAATGGCCTCCTTATTTATTGCAATAATTAGTGTAAACTTATATCAACAGCTTAAGTACGTTTTATTGAAAATAGCAAGTATTGGGTTAAGTTTATTAATTCTTATTCCAGCCTATACCAAAAGCATAAACTATACAATTAACTTAGATCCAAACAGAGATTACCCCTTGCAAAGTCTATGCTATTATTTAAAAGATAATATACAGCATTTGCCAAAGGAAGTGAGGCTTGTAACCTCAGAACACAGCACACCACTTTATTTTTATAGAGAAAAGGCTAAAGAATTTGGTTGTAATATGGAAATAGTAAATGTGGATGACCTTGGTGTTAAAGATACCGTATTGGTGAATTCTCCTACGCTAAAGGATAAAATAAATTTGAAGTTTATAACACGAACAATTGAAACCAAAAAAGGGTGTGCATTGATTTGTATTGAGTCTGAAAAGTAAACTTAACTTTTAATACTAAACGGGGATTATAAAAACGAAAGCAGAGTAGATTATGGAAGATGAATATTTTATGAAACAGGCCTATCGCGAGGCGTTAAAGGCATATGATGCAAAGGAGGTTCCAATAGGAGCAGTTGTAGTAGCAGGCGATAAGATAATAGCGAAAGGGTATAATCAAACCGAATTATTAGGCGATCCAACGGCGCATGCCGAAATGATTGCCCTAACCTCAGCGTTCAACGCCATGGGAAGTAAATTTTTGGGTGAATGCGTGCTTTATGTAACGGTAGAACCTTGTGCAATGTGCGCAGGCGCAATAAAATGGGCAAGAATTGCTAAAGTAGTTTATGGGACAAAAGAACCTAAATGCGGTTTTTCGAAGTATGAGCCATGTATTTTACATCCAAATACTGAAATTATTTCAGGGGTATTAGGCCAAGAAAGCAGCCAACTAATGAAAGATTTTTTTATGGCAAGGCGCTAAATAGTTGAATCTAAAAAAAGCGTTATTTAAAAAGAGCAAATTTACGTGCATGAGGGGCTTTTAATCCCTATAACCCTGACCTTCTTTCTTTATTCACTGATTTATTTTTAAGGTGTTCATTACCCGTTGGTGTAGTGACAAAAAAAGAAGGCAAAAAAGTTAAGCCAAAAATATACTCCCTCAGCAGCAGGCAACCCACGCCCATATTTTTGGCAACCCTCCGCGTCTCAAACACCGGGGTTCTGTTATAGAAATAAGTTTACCTGAATGAACAGTATATAGACCTTGTTCTCGCCAAAGACGAGAGTGGGCCGCAAACGGGATTTGCGGGAGGAAGCATTTCCCCGACTTGTTTTTTTTCCTTACTTTTTTTTATCAAAAAAAAAATAGAGTTGGATTTCGTTCTTGCTGTTTATGATTTCGTTTTTATTATCAAGAAACCAAAGGTTCATGAACACCATTGACATGAACATAAAGAAGTGAATAAAAAAATGAAATGAATTCCATTGATTTAGACTGGCCTTATAATTCATCATATGTATGTAACCCAGCATTAGGCCTATGACTAAATTTGTTTAGGACACCATTATGAGATAATAAAATTTCCTCTGACTTAGTAAAATTTAATTTTACGCATGGCAAAAATTACCATTCTCAGTAATATTAAACCGTGTGTAAATCTCGAAATATTGGTATCGCCATAAGTGCGTTCTCTATAGCAAATAGGCACCTCTACAATTTTAAGGTTTAGCTTATATGCTCCAAAAATTAAATCAAAATCGCCAAAAGGGTCAAATTCTCCAAAGAATTTTCTGTTTTGAATGAGTTTTTCGTAATCGTCGCGGAAAATAACCTTTGTGCCACAAAGGGTATCTTTAAAGGGCTGTTCGAGTAGCCATGAGAAGGCCATACTAAAAAATTTATTGCCCAAAATATTCAAAAAACGCATGGCTTTTTTTTCCATAACATAAACCAATCTGCTTCCATTTATAAAGTCGCCTTTGCCACGTGCTATGGCGTTATAAAATTTTGGTAAATCTTCTGGGGGCATGGTCAAATCAGCATCCAAAATAGTAAGTATATCTCCTGTAGCCATGTTAAAACCTAACCGCACTGCATCTCCTTTTCCTTTGCCTGTTTGGCGACCTATTTTAATATCATGTGTATCTTTATATTTTTCGGCCATTTCCTTAATCACCTCCCATGTATCATCGGTAGAGTTGCCTTCAATAAAAATCAACTCGGTATGTTTACCCAATTTTGGCGTTCGGAGTATGGCATTTTCAATATTACCACTTTCGTTTCGCGCTGGAATTACAATGGAGATGGAATATTTAGTGTCGGCTTCCTTATCACTTATCAATTGTTTAGGAAGGGCAAAGGAGTAATGATTAATGCACAAATGCCTCAATAAGGGCATCTTGGCTAAAAAATTATTAAAAAATTCAGAAACTAATGGAATATAGAATGGCAAAATCATCCGTCGGGTATTTCTAAATACTTCGAATCCTGAAATATAAAAGAGGTTATTAATATCTTCTAATGTTAACCAATTCTGTTGGGGAGATTTAGTTTTTAAACCGAGTTTTTCGCCCCATCTCAAAATGGGTTCCCAAAGTTTACTATAATAGCTTACAATTATCTTAGTTCTCGAATGGCAAACGGTGTGTAGCTTCTCAAATACCGCCTGCACATCGGGCAAAAATCCGACAACGTTCGAGATTATGATTACATCAAAGGTTTGATTGAAATTTACCACTTCAGCATCCATAACTTCAAATCGAATATCAGGATTATTCTGCCTTGCTATTTCTATCATTTTTGGCGAAAAATCAATACCGGTTTTATCTGTGCTTTTTAACCCAGCAAGCAATTCACCCGTACCACATCCTATTTCGAGGACTGAACAGTTTTCGTTAATAAAATAATCGCAATACGATGTGATGTCTTCCCAATAAAAATTATTTCTTTTTCTAATTGTTGGCCTTTTTGGGGCAATCGTTTCAAAGTAATTAAGATGGCTCACTGTTTTTATTTTTTCTTTTCAATGATAATGGTAACAAACATACTAAACCATTTTGAACATGGACTTAGCAATTTTTCAATTCCTGAAATAAGTTTAAAGCTGCCTTGAGGCACTAACGATTTCATGGAAACCCCGCCACTTAATAAATAGCGCAAAGGGGTATGTGGTTTTAAAAAGGTAATGCTTAAATCAGGAAATTCAGTTTTAATTTTTTTTAAATCTCTATGAAATACTATCCATGGTAAAGCGCCATTTGCATCGCTCATAGGCCCCGTAGATGGAATGGTCCAGTTGCCTTTTGGATTAAAGGTTTCATGATGAAAGTTTTTATAAATTAATCTGCCCCAAAGTGAGTTCCAGGGCTCATTCATTATTATTTTTCCTCCCGGCTTTAAAGTTCGGCTCATTTCAGATAAAAATTTGTGACTATCGGGCACATGATGAAAAACATCAACCATTAAGAAAGCCGCTATGCTTTGGTCGTCAAATGGCATGTTTAACGCATCAAATGTTAAGTCATTTTCTGGAAGCTCAAGTATATCACTTGTTTTTACATTCGGAATAACTTCTTTTAAAAATCCACCGCCTGACCCTAATTCAATTAATGTTTCGTTTTCGAATGGTTCGCATTCAAGTTTAAAACGACTATACCATTCTAAATAAAGTTTTTTTAAGAAGGGCTTTGCCAATATTATATCGCGGTGATGCAGCGTTCGTCGCGGATCATCTAAATCGTAAGTATCAATTCCCTGGAGTCGAAGAGATTTTAACATTAATAGGTAATTTTATAGAGTAGAGATTCTTCGTCGTCACCCATTTTCTTTACCAAAACAAATTTTTCAGCATATTTTTGAGCAATAGGCGAAAAATAATTTTGCATGGTATTTATTATTGATTTTTTATCCGAGTCGATATAGGCCAAATAAATAGAAGGATAGCCTTCGGGCAAAACCGACGCCACATCTCCACTTCGTTTTGGGTCGAGGCGTAAATTAGCAAACATAATATGGGTTACTTTGGCCTCCTTTAGTTTGGTTAAAATACTATCGGCATCACGCGGAAAATTTACTTTATAAATAGGAAAGAATTCCATACCACGGCCATATACAAAACTCATGGGCGCTTTGCGACTCGCTACTAAAGACCCCTTTGGTAAGCTATCGGCACACCATTCGCTCAGCATTAAAAAGTTTTTATAATCGTCGGTGTAACCAGCAAATTTGTCGCCTTTTACTAAATTTTTCTTTACGATAGAAATGTTTTTTGACGCTTTTTGAAGCGTAGTTGAGAAATTTATCCAAACAAAAATTCCTAAAAATAGGAGATATACAAATTGGAAAGCAGAGTTTTTTGGTTTGTTAAACACATTATAAAACCCATAAAACATAACAATGAGCATTAGGGGCAAATACACCATAACTAATCTGCCTTGTCCCCATGATGTTTGTAAAGCAAAAAAGGTAACTCCAAGGAGCGTGGCCGAGTATAATGCTGTAATTAAAACATATTTATGTTTACTTCGTAAAGCCGCAATGAGCCCTAT
>CANMPY010000176.1 GCA_947499775.1 Bacteroidota bacterium
CAGCTGAGAAAAAGTATAAGGATATAATTTTTCAATGTGCAAAGGATCCAGTTCTTTTTTATACAACTTAACCCCTATCCAATATAAACTTTCGAGAGTTCTTAATGACGTGGTACCCACAGCCACTTTAACTTTATTATTTATCAATCGCTGGATGCTGTGTTTAGAAACGGAAATAATTTCAGCATGCATGGAATGGTTTACCATATGCTCGGCCGTTACCGGAGCGAAAGTGCCAGCGCCAACATAAAGCGTAACCTCCTCCGTTAAAATTTGCTTTTTATGCAATGCATCAAAAACCGAATTGGTAAAATGCAAGCCCGCTGTTGGCGCGGCAACAGCTCCATCTACTTTGGCAAATACCGTTTGATAAGACACGGTGTCCTGCACGCTAGCTTCTCGTTTTAAATACGGTGGTAATGGAATTTTACCAACCAGTTCAAGAAGTTTACCAAAAGGTGCTCCACTTTGCCATTTAAATTCAACCCATTGTTTATCTCTTGATATGAGCGCAACGCTAATTTCTTCTTCTACTCCCTCTAGCACACATCGTAATATTTCATCATCCTTCCAACGTTTAAGATTGCCTATCATGCATTTCCAAATAGCGCTATCCGTTACCCCAAGTGCGCGTTCCATTTGTGTAAAAGGAGCAATTGGTTCTAATAAAAATACTTCAATTTTTGCTCCGCTTGATTTGTAAAAATGCATTCGAGCTGGAATAACCTTTGCATTATTGGCTATTAATTGAATCGAAGAAGGCAATAATTCTGAAATATTTCTAAAATAATGACTTTCCACTTCCCCATTTTTATAGTGAAGTAATTTGGATTCATCTCTTACCAACAATGGCGTTTGAGCTGTCCTATCTTCAGGAAGTTCATAAGAGAACTGTGATATTTTTACTGTTTTTAATCCTTCGGATATCATAAAAGTTGAAACCGTTTTCCTGGTAAAGATTTTATAAATCCTTTAAATTCTAAATCGAGCAAAGTTAATGCAACTCTGCTACTACTAAGCGATGATAGAATAACAATTTCATCAATTGCCATAATATTTTTTGCTTTTAAAAAGGTCCAAATCATCGATTCCTCTGTATTTAAGTCAATTGGCAATGAGCGTTGTGCTATTGGTAACTTGGATGCAATGTCCCATCCCAATGATTTTACAAGATCCAATGAATTTTCAATCATCTCGGCTTTATTCGTTTTTATCAGAAAATTACACCCTGCCGATTTTTCGTCCCCTATTCGGCCCGGAAGTGCAAGTAAATTTCTGTCGTATTGCCAAGCCAATTCAGCCGTAATCATCGAGCCACCGCGAAGTGCAGTTTCCACAACAATAACAGCATCACATAGCCCTGCTACAATTCTATTTCTGCGCGGAAAATTTTCTCTATCCGGATTGGTATTTGATATAAATTCGGTTACTAATCCACCATTATTTAAGAGCATTGAATTTACATATTTCTGATGCACCGCAGGGTATAGCCTATCAAGCCCATGAGCCAAAATACCTACAGTAGGAAGATGGAACTTAAGAGCTGCTTTATGTGCACAAATATCTATTCCGTAAGCCATTCCGCTAATAACGATACACCCTGTTCCATTTAAATCTTCGAGCAATTGCTCACAAAAGTGTTTGCCATAATCTGTGGGGGTGCGTGTACCAACAATTCCTATTATTTTTTCGGCATTTAAATCCACTTCACCTATTTGGTAAATTAATACAGGGCAATCTATTATGCTTCGCAACCGATAGGGATAATCGGGACTAGCATAAAATAAAGGCTTTATTTTGTTTTTTTCAATATAGTTAACCTCCTCTTCGGCTCGTTTAAAATCACGAAAAGCTACAATCGAACTTGCCGTAAATTCGCCGATATCAGGAATTTTTAATAAGGTTGATTTTTTTGTTTTAAAAACAGCCGAAGCACTCCCACAATAACTGATTAAGTTTTTTGCAAGAACCACACCCACCCCATTTATTTGGGTTAAGGCTATCTGATAGGGAAGTTCCATAAAGGTTAATAGTTATAACGAAAATAAACTTTTTCGTCCTTAATCCTTCATGCAAGTTTATAAAGATTACTTTTTGTTGGTATTAGTATTTATATGCAAATAGCCTATTAATTCATCACAATTATACTGTTGATTTTTATGATAAATAAACACATCATAATCGTTTTCCGTTTCAAAATGATCTCCTTCGGTAAAAGTGTGTTCGGGTACATTGCCTATGTCTGAAGGGGTAACATATTCATAATTATAATGGCTTTGTTTTAACTTAATAGCTTTATAGTACATGCCTTTTGACACATCGTAATTCATTCTGAATTTTTCCTTCATCTGCCAGTCGCTCAACTCACCAAATATATAAATCCCGTTTGGACTAATTTCATGATCCGCTTTTAAAAAAAAATGTACGAGGGCATAATCGCCATCTTCAACAATTTTAAGCCCATCTTTATTTTGTATTGCCCTACGGCCATTATAATCAAATTGGTTATAATACGCCAAATGTGCCCGGGTCATATCAGGCTTTAAAACCGCATTTTTCATTGAGTCGATGTATTTGTCGGCTACATTCATACTAAAAAACCGCAGTGACCGAATATCAAAATAACGGTATTCATTGCCACCACAGAAGAGATTTCCCTCTTCGTAATTGTAAACCAATTGACCATTATTTACAAAATTTGGCTTGAGGTTAGCAATAGACGTACTTAAATTATAATTCTGAATAACAGTGGCCTTCACATCAATAAAAGGATTAGGAATAAAATAATTTTTATAATCTACCCAAAAATCCACTTCCTGCTTCGAAAATCTATACCGAACGTCGGTTGCGCTATTCACTTGAGCGGTTACAATTACTTTAGAATCAATTACCATCAATCGCCTAACTAGGATCAAATCTTCCTGATCAAAATTCCTATACACTTTTAAAATATAATTACCCGAACGTGTTATGGATAAGTCTGTATTGGGAAACACACATTTGTAACTTGCATATTTTTGATAGGTATTGGTACTCGATTTGATGTCGGTAATATTGCCTTGATACATCCCTCCCAAATATTCATTCTGATTCATAGCACTTGGCTCCCATTTAGAGTTGCAATGAATCAAAGTGTATTGAAAAAACTCATGCGTTGGTTTTAATATATCAAATGTGAGTTGTAACTGCTCCTTTGATTGTAGATTAATCAATGGAACCGG
The DNA here is from genome assembly GCA_947499775.1 of Bacteroidota bacterium. Lineage (GTDB taxonomy): Bacteria > Bacteroidota > Bacteroidia > NS11-12g > UBA9320 > JABWCE01. The sequence continues at coordinate 3,222 of CANMPY010000176.1, forward strand.
ATCTGACGGTTCGCTTAATTTGGTTAAAATTACAGTTTCAACATTTGGATCGAGAATTTGGTTGGTGTATACAATTGGATCGTCAATACCGAGGTCTTGCGATTGGACTATAAAAGGCCATAAAAATAAGAGATATAGAAGTAGTTTTTGCATTTCAAAAAGAGTAACGCAAAATAGTGGCCAATTTGTCTATTAACCAATTTTATTTATTTCATGAATTGCACAAGAATTATTATAAAAGTCAACTTATAAATATATTTGCTATTATTATGACAGGCTCACTTATACACCCGCTGTCGCTTGCATCTTGCAAGTGACTTTCACTCTGGCCTCCGGCCAAAGCTTTAAACGGGAGCATTAAGCACTAAACAATAAATTTTAGAGCTTGTTTTAAATTGTACTATTTTTGGGCAAGCTTACAACAAAACGGTTAGATAATATTGTTATATGCCAGAGGCATAATAAAAAATCACTTGTAAGATGCAAGCGAAAGCAAGGAGGTGTAGAGTCAATAAATTATGAACTTATATAATCGATTATGAAATCAAATATCAGTCAGGGCGACAAATTAGTTCGCCTAACCTTAGGCATTTCCATTTTGCTGCTTGCAGCATTTACCAAATTAATGTGGTTGGGTATTATTGGACTTATTTTTCTTATAACTGCACTCCTAAATTATTGCCCTCTGTATTCCATTTTTAGCTATAGCTCTCGTAAATACCATAAAAGTCCATTTCAGGCAAAACAAAAGAAAAAAACAAATCACTAATGCAACATAATACCTTATCTCAACATACTAATAATTTGGCATTTGATGCCTTAATAGATGGGCACACTATTCGTTTCGACAATTCGGAAGGCAATACAGGACCAAGGCCAAAAGCTATTATTTTAAACGCATTGGCTATTTGTTCGGGGTTTGATGTAGTGCCTGTTTTAGAAAAGATGAAAGTGGAGTTTAGCGATTTTAGCATTAAAACCACTGGCGATTTAACCGAAAGTGTTCCTTCTGTTTATAGCCATATCCATATGGAATTTAGAATTAAAACAGCTCTAAAAAATAAAGACAAAATAGAACGAGCCATACAATTATCTACCGAAAAATACTGTGGCGTTTATGCTATGCTAATCAAAATTTGTCCAATAACGCAATCCATTATTTATCTTTAATTTTCGTTAATTTAGTAAGTACACCTGCTGTCGGCTTGCATCTTGCAAGCAACAGCTAAGAGTAAGACAATTACACGATGCAAGCGAAAGAAAGGTGTAAATAATTTATGAACTTACCCTTATGGGAGCAATATAATTTTGGCCGAACGACTAAAGTTAAACCGCTATAATCAATATGCCCTAGAAAGCTATTTTTGGAGAACTTACGACCAACAGGAAATTGATCTGATAGAAGGAAAAGACACTTACTTATTAGCCATTGAGTGTAAAAGGAAAAACGATAAATATAAAATTCCTACAGCGTTTTTTAAGACTGATGCTGCCTTTCAATTAATAAA
>CANMPY010000177.1 GCA_947499775.1 Bacteroidota bacterium
AAAAATTATCAACCTTTTATTAGGGTTTTTGCTTATCGGATGGATGGCAAGCCCTGCAATGGCTCAAAACAGAACCATTACTGGTAAAGTTTCCTCTGAAAAAGACAAAGAAACTCTTGTCGGTGTTACAGTATCTGTTAAGGGAACAACCATTGGCACCTCTACGGACGGTACAGGAAATTATTCAATTAGCGTACCTGCTAGCAAATCTATTTTAGTATTTACTTATGTAGGTATGAAAAAAACAGAAGTTGCCATCGGAACTAACACGATTGTAGACTTAGCCATGCAAAGCGACGGTTTAGGATTAGACGAAGTAGTAATTACTGCTATTGGTCTTGAAAAATCGTCAAAATCTATTGGCTTTTCTACACAAAGTGTATCGGGTAAAGAAGTAGCCGGATCAGGAGAACAAAACATTATCCAAGGCTTGTCTAGTAAGGCAGCTGGTGTTTATGTTCAAGGAACCAGCGGAACTCCAGGAGCATCTTCTAAAATTTTGCTTCGTGGTAACACTAGTTTTTCTGGTAGCAATCAACCGCTTATTGTAATTGATGGATTGCCTATCAGCAACGAAACAAGTAATACTACAGCTGGAGATTATCCTTTCAATCAAAATTTACAAGGTGTTCAAAATTCAAACCGTGGATTAGACATTAATCCAGACGATATTGAAACCATTACTGTATTAAAAGGCCCAGCAGCTGCTGCACTTTATGGTGCTCAAGCCGCAAGCGGAGCAGTAATAATAACTACAAAAAAAGGACGCACAAGAGGAAAAGGCAAAGGCTTTAATGTAACATATGGCACAACGCTTGAATTACAAAATGTAAACAAACTTCCTGAATTGCAAACCAAGTATGGTCAAGGCACAGGTGGTGGAACTTTAGTAGCTGGTGTACCTAAAGAAGAAGGTGCAAAAAATCCTGCTTCACCAAACAGTTGGGGACCAAAGATTGCCGATGGAAAATCATTCGACAATTTAGAGGAATTTTTTCAATCTGGTCATTTATATAACAACAGCGTTGTATTAAATGCGTTTAATGAAAAATCATCGTTGCGTTTATCTTTAGCTAACCTAAAACAAGATGGTATTATTGCCAATACCAACTACCGAAGAAATACTGTAACTGTGAATGCCGATCATAGAATTAGCGATAAATTTATGTTTGGTACTACATTTAGTTATGTTAACTCAGGCGGTACTTTAGTTCAAAACGGAAGTAACCTTGCAGGCGTTATGCTTGGATTGACCCGTACACCTGCCGATTACCAACTTAATGATCCTAACAGCAGTGGTGCCAATGGATGGACCAATGCAGATGGAACCCAACGTTCATGGTTTCCATTATACGATAATCCAAACTGGAGTGTGAGAGAAAATCCTTTCACAACCGATTTGAATAGAATGTATGGCAACATCAATATGAAAGCTTCTCCATTTAGCTTTATGGATTTAACTTATCGATTAGGAACAGACGTTTATACAGACAAGCGTTATTCCATTTTTTCAATAGGCTCAAACCAACCTGCGAGTGCACCTAATGGTGAATTAAACGAAAACATACAATCATACCGATATGTTTATCAGGACATACTTGCTACCTTCAAGAAAGACCTTACCAAAGACATTGATGCTACATTAATGTTAGGAAGTAATTTACAATATGAGCGCAGCGAAGATCAATATTTAAGAGGTAGAGATTTAACCATTCCAAATTATTATAATTTATCGAATGCGTCTGATTTATATGCCAATTCAGGTTATTCAATTCTTAAAAAATCAGGAATATTTGCTGATTTAAATATGAACTACAAAGAGTTTTTATATTTGAACTTAACAGGACGTCAGGACAAATGGTCATCGTTTAACAAAACTATTACCTATCCTTCGGCCTCTTTAGCTTTCTTATTCAGTGATTTTGTAAAACAAGATTGGTTTAATTTTGGTAAAGCGCGTGTTGCTATAGCTCAAGCCGGTAAAGGTCCTTCGCCTTACGCAACTCAAAACTACTATGGCAAACCATCCTTTACTGATGGATATACCGATGGTTTAGGATTTCCTTATTTAGGTCAAAACGGGTTTGGTATCAGCAATACATTAAATGATCCAAACATTAAGCCTGAAACCACTACATCACAAGAATTTGGGTTAGACCTACGTTTCTTTGACTCACGTTTACGTTTAGACTTTTCTTATTACAACACCCAAACTAAAGACATTATCCTAAGTTTACCAATATCAACTGCCTCTGGATTTTCTTCTTTTTACACCAACTCAGGTAGAATGGAAAATAAAGGGATTGAACTTTTCGCTTCAGGAACTGCAGTGAAAACTAAAAACTTCAGTTGGGATATTGGAGTTAATTTTAGCAAAAACAAAAATGAGGTTTTGGAACTTGCTAACGGCGTAGACGAAATTTCACCAGAAAGTGCTTTTTCCTCTACTGGAGCTTATGCAATTGTTGGATCACCTTATGGCGCACTTTATGGCACCAAATGGAAAAGAAATGCTGATGGTGCTTTAATTATTGGCGCCAATGGTTTACCAACATTAGATCCTAAAAAGGGTAATTTAGGAAATCCTTATCCAGATTGGATGATGGGTATCAGAAACAGCATTGATTACAAAGGCATTAAACTAACCGGACTATTAGACATACGTGAAGGTGGTACAACTTGGAATGGAACTTATGCTCGTTTGAACCGTTTGGGACGTACTGAAGAGTCAACCGACCGAAACCGCACCTACGTTATTGATGGTGTTAAAGCTGACGGTACTCCAAATACAACTGCAATTTCTGCAGCTGCCTACTGGCAGACATACCAAGGTGATGGTGGTGCTTATGCTACCGAAAATGCTATGCAAGATGTATCTTGGGTACGTTTGAGAGAGATAGGTTTAAGTTATAACTTAAAACTTAAATCCTGCGAAAAATATATCAAATCAATTGATTTGGGTTTTGTAGGAAAAAATCTTTGGTTGAAAACAGATTATAAAGGTGTAGATCCAGAAACAAGTTTAACTGGTGCAGGTTCTAATATTGGTGGATTTGATTATTTCAATAATCCAGGTATTAAATCATACATATTTAGTTTAAAAGCAAACTTTTAATTAATAGGAGGAAAATAAAATGAAAAAAATACTAATTCTAATAACCTTTTCGGTATTGATTGTAGCCCAAGGGTGTAAATATACCGACGGAGATAAAGTATCTCCAAATTCGCCAAGTGAAGTAACCGCTGCGTTACTTTTATCCAACTGCGAAGTGGCATTATTTGCTTCTTATGGCGGTAGCCTATCGCGTACATCGTCTATCCTTACTCAGCAGAGTGCAGGATTCACCGATCAAGCGTTTATTTATGAAAAATACTCAATAGTTGAGGGTGACCTTGATAATGAATGGTCTACATTGTACACTTCAGGCCTAATCAACACCAAAAAATTGATTGACAAAGCTGGAACAGCTAACCCACATTATGCAGGTATAGCTAAAATTTTGCAAGCTATGATGATTGGAACGGCTACTGATCTTTGGGGCGATGTGCCTTACAGCAATGCACTTAAAGGTGAAGACGGAACTCCGGAGTCATTAAAACCTTCTTACGACAAACAAGCCGATGTGTTAAATGCTATTCAAGCGGTGTTAACTTCAGCCATTGCTGATCTTGGTCAAACCACTAATTCAATTACACCATCTTCGGATGATTATATTTTTGGTGGAGACGTTAACAAATGGATTCGCACAGCTTGGATGTTGAAAGCACGTTATGCTTTACGTTTAAGCAAAAAGAATTCGGCTGATGCCTATTCAAAAACTCTTGCTGCATTAGCTAGCGCTAAAGCTGCTGGTCTTTCGGCTGGCGACGATTGCGAGATGATGTTTGGTACAAGTGCCAATGAATATAACCAATGGTATGCCTTTACAAAGGTTGACCGTGAAGGTTATATTAGAATGGGCGCCAAAATGGTAAATATGATGAACGCTATCAGCGATCCAAGATTACCTTTCTATTGCGAATTAAAAGATACTACTGCCTATATAGGTGGACCAGCTGGTGAAGCTGAAACTATCACTTATGGAGGATTTGTTTCTGTAATTGGTAGCTATTATGCATCACCTGATTCTAAATTGCCGCTTATTACGTATGTTGAATCTAAATTCATGGAGGCTGAAGCCAACATTAATGCAGATAAAGCTGCTGCTGCAACGGCCTATAATGCTGCTGTAATTGGACATATTACCAAAGTTACAGGCGCAGCGCCATCTTCGGCTTATGTTACAGCTAACGCTTCGGAAACAAGCAGTACTATAACTTTAGAAAAAATTATGAACCAAAAGTATATCGCATTATTTACCCAATTGGAAGTTTATAACGATTGGAGACGTACAGGTTTCCCTACTTTAACTAAAGCCACAGGTGCTACAACTGAAATTCCACGCAGAATGCCTAATGTATTGTCAGAAAGACTATATAATAGTAACGCTACTCTCGTTACGGATATTCTATCGCCAGTTTGGTGGGATAAATAATTAAATCCTAAACACGAGCATTTAGCTCTTATAAAAAAAACCGCATCCTTTGGGTGCGGTTTTTTTATTTTTCAGAGGATTCTATTCCGTTTTAGTATTTTGTTGATTGTATGAAAAATTATAAATTAGCCACTTAAATAAATCATGAAAAAGATAATTCCCACACTGCTATGTTTGTTAATTTTATTTG
>CANMPY010000178.1 GCA_947499775.1 Bacteroidota bacterium
CCAAAATCTGCAGGCTTTACAGGATTCTGAAAATGAAACTCAATGTCTAATGACCCTTTCAATAGATCATTTACTGAAATTGGTATATCGATTTGATTTTGATCGGGACGCACAAGAAAAATCGACTTTAATTGTTGATTATTTACCCTAATATTAATGATTTGATTTGGATGTTTTTGATTAGTAAAAGCCCTTAATTTCAAAGAAAGAATGCGAGGATTTTTTTCAGGTGGCAGCGCTATAAATAGTTTCGCGGTTTCGCCATCTGACCAAATACCCCAGTCCTCAGGATAGGACCATCCTTGGCTAACTTCAAGAAGATATTTTTTAGCGCCATTCTTAGAAAAATAAAATTCTTCACCTAAAGTTGGAAAAATTGTATTCAAATTAAGCCATTTATCAGTGCTGATTTTTTGGCAATCTTTACATTGATACCAATTGGGGGCCAAAACATTAACACCATCAATTTTAGCTAATAAGTCGCGCTCTGAATTAAGCGTAAGTAGTGCAGGGATTACCTTTTCGTCTTCTAAAATATATAAAGTGTTTGGATCGTACTCACCTTTTTGTAGGTGGCGACTAAAGTTTTGACTGCCCTTCGTAATCATCTCTTCATTTACTCGGGCAAGATACGCTGAATTAGTTGCCAAATGATAAGTAGCTGAATAGCTGGCAAATGTCATCCAGCCTAAGTAGTAACGGTGAATCAGCTGAGTAGGCCATAACGTACGCTCAACATTTTGATAATGCTTGGCTGCAGTTTCCCAAAAGGGATTTTGTAGGGGGCTGGGAAATTGACTTATTGCCGACTGCATAAGAAATTTTCTCTGGCTAAGCCAACCTGCACTGGTATCACCCAATTGAAGAAAAAAACAAATAGTCAAAATTAGAAATGCGCTTTTTTTAGAATAAAACCGAATAATGAGATATAGGGAAAATAAAATTAATAGATAAAAGACTGGCCAAAAAAAACGACCGCAGGCTCTTAAAATACTAGCTAAAGCCAATAAAGAATTTGGCAGTGGAATTGTTATGTGCCAAGTGCCGATGAAAATTTGATTCGATATGGCAAAGCACAAAAAGAATAAGGTACAAAAAAATAAGGGCCAATATTGAGACATTAGGGTAATAATCTGCCGCCAATTTTTTAATAAAATGGGCACTGTAAAACTGAGCATTAATATATTTCCGCTACCTAAAAAATTAAAATTTTCGTAAATATTTTCAATCGATTTAATATCTGGCAAAATATATGACCAGCGCAGAGGGTTAAATGGAGTTAATAAGTTTAATCTTCCGATACCGTAAGTATTGCTGGTAGTAATGCCATTATTTCCTAGAACAAAATACCCCGCCTGCCACATTACAACTACTAACATCATCATCGTAGCGATACCAGCAATAATATATTTTGGATAGTCGGACTTTGGAGTTTTGATGGCAAGAGAGATTTGCTCACAAAACCAGAAAGCTAAAATCATGATTAATAAGTAAAAATGAACTAATGCCGTAATGCAAATTAGCAATACCCATTGCCAATTATTCGAATTAGCTCCACGAGGCTTAAGCAATAAATATAAAGCAACTAAAATCAGGAAGTGACTGCTTAGAGCCACCTGAAAGCCTAGGTGATACCACATTGGCGGTGAGCAAACAAGTATTGCCATGCCCAAGGCTTGGAGCCACCTATTGTTACAAATTAAGCCCATTAATAGCCATGCGAACCATGCTTGTAAGATAAAGCAAATCAGCAGCCAAATACCAAAGTATTGGAATGTTTCAGGCAGCCAAGAAGAAAAAGGTTTAAAAAGTAGCGCCAATAATGGAATTGAATCGGAATAAACGATAGAAGAGCTTATTGCCAAACCAAAATTAGGGTTTAATCCCAGCGGAAAAGTCCAGGGTCCATTTCGAAAAAAGACCCACCCAAGATAGTGTTGCGTGGGATCAAAACCTCCCGACAACCAAGCAATATTGGAGGGATTAAGCGCCAGAGGTCCCACAACCAAGAAAAATAAAGCAATGCCAAAGCTAATTGAAAAAAAGCTCCCAAAGACTTTAATTAACATTATTTATTACTTAACCGGCCCTTGATAAACTTGCCTAATTAAATAGATTGGCCGTCGCTTAGATTCAAGATAGGTTCTGCCAAGATATTCGCCAAGTACGCCAATGCCGATAAGTTGAAGCCCTCCTAAAAATATAACTGCAACCATGATCGAGGCATAGCCAGGCAAGTCTATGCCCAGTATGACCACACGAATAATGATACGAAAGGCCCAAAAAAAAGAGATTAAAGAAACAATGATCCCAAGGTAGGTCCAAATGCGTAAAGGACTAGTGCTGAAGCTAGTAATACCCTCAATTGCAAAATTCCAAAGTTTCCAGCCGTTAAATTTAGTCTTGCCCGCAATTCTTTGTGGGCGGGTGTAATTCACATGCGTTGTTTTAAAGCCAACCCAAGCAAATAAGCCTTTCATAAATCGACTTGACTCAGGTAGTTGATTCAATGCTTCTACAACTTTACGATCCATTAAGCGAAAATCGCCAACATTTGGAGTTAATGGTGTATCGGAAATTTTATTATTTATACGGTAAAACCAATTTGCCGTAATTCGTTTCATAGTTGAGTCAGAGTCACGGTTCTGTCGATAGCCCAAAACTACTTCATAACCATCGCGCCATTTGGCAATCATTGCAAAAATGACCTCAGGCGGATCTTGTAAATCAACATCAATGGGCACCACAATTTCACCACTAGCGATTTGAATTCCGGCAGTAAGCGCTGCCTCTTTGCCAAAATTACGACTTAAGTCAACAATGACAATGCGCGAATCACTTTTTTGGAGGGCGATTAATTTTTCTAATGTGCTATCAGTGCTGCCATCATTAATAAAGATAATTTCAAGTTGAATTTCTGGATGATGAATAAAGGTTTCGTTTACTTGCGCCTGAAAAAAGCCAATCGCCTCCTCTTCGTTAAAGACTGGTACTACCAAAGAAAGTTTGGTGGGATCGTTCATGTGGTGTAATGGTAATAATTCGTATTTATGTAATGCGTCCCATTATAGTTTTAAGTGAACTATTAATTATATTGAGCAGAATAGGCAACTTATACAGTTTTATTCCCTCATGCCGCCCATTTTAACCCGCCTAAAGTTTTTTCCTGATGCTTTGGTCCCCATCATGATAGGGATTGGGCTATTTTGCTTAATATTCAGTATTTCAGTGATAAATCCACGCAATAAAGGATGGTTAGATAATAGTGATTTATTGCAGCACTACTTGGATTCGGCAAACTATTGCAATTAGATTAATTGCGACCCACTTTGACTAAGTAATTAAAGTATATAGCAGGCATTATTCATGACTTAGTTTTTTCTTCAGTTCATTAGAAATAATTTGATTTCCATTTCGATTAAAGTGAACATCACCAGCTGTATACAAATGAAAATACCAGTTAGGATTTTTTTGGGCGTAATCTATAAATATTGGGGTTGCATCTATTACTCCATCGCAATGGGTTTCTAGGCATAGATTTTTGGCATAGTTAGACCAATTAAATTTTTGTGCAAATTTAATTTGCGCAGGCCAAGGATAAATAAGTAGATAAACTTTAGAATTATTTTTTTTGGCAAGTTTAACTAACTCAGCAATATTCTGATTGATTTTTTTTAGGCCCCCAGCAACTCCAAGGGGAGCATATCCTACGTAGTGTTTTCTGCCAAACGGTGTATATTCTTCCCCAGGTTTTTGATTTAATACATTCCAATCTTCCCAGGTAAATGCAGACCGAGTGGTGATGAAGACGTTTTCTGGTGGATTTATAAATGGCGAATTTGCGACAAGCATAAAAATTCGATATGTCAATCTCATATTGTTCTGCAAAAATTTTTGCATCGATATAAAAAAATTTGTATTTGGATCTTGATAGGCCTTTCCCCAGAATTGCCTTTTAATAGGGTGTGTTAATCCGGTTAGATAGTATGCGGCTTCATCTTGAACATCACTTAGATCTAGACCAATTACTACAATATGCTCTTTTTTTAGTGCTTCAGTTTTTAAAGCTTTTTGATAAGTGTAGAGGTATGCAGTAGGTGAGTAGGACACTACCCCAGCATTAATAATCTTTAATTTTGAATCATTATCAAACAATCCAACAAAACTCTCTTCCCAAGGATTCATTCCAAACGTAAAAGAGTCGCCTAAAAATATAATATCTGCTTTTCCAGACTTCGGTTTATTGGAACCCGTTCTAAATCCTAGTTGATCGGTTATTACTTCAAAGGTACTTTTCCCCCATTGCTCTTGAAGTTTTTGGTTTGGGTTTAGCTCATACCAGCCTTGATCTTTGAAAAGCATTAACGAGGTGCCACCAGTTTTGTCAATTGGACGTAGATTTGCGTAGGCGTAATCTGCAATAAAAAAAATTATTAAAGCAAAAAATATACTCCCGATAAAAATGCTTATGGCTATTAAGCCCCTTATGAGAATATTTAAATAATAAGAAGAAGCGGAGTAAGAAATTTTGTTCAATTTAAAGTTGAAGATGAATTGCTATGGATTAAAGTGGTATCAATTCTATAGGAGGCATTGGCTCAATTTGCATACTTGCTAGCCCGATTCCTAGCCTCCTTCGATCAGAGTAGTTGGGGTCAGTTAATGGAGGCGCAGTTGGTTTTGGTGGCGTAATGGCAATTGTCGAGCTAGGC
>CANMPY010000179.1 GCA_947499775.1 Bacteroidota bacterium
CGTTGGGAAAATCGAGTAATAATATTTTATAAATTTCAAGAGCCTTAAGCGAATAATGGTTTATTTCCCATTTTACGGCTTGACAAATCTGATTCAATCTAATATCGTCAAGTTCTTTAAATTCGATTACAAATTCTTTCTTTGTTTTTGCTTCATCAAGGTTTGAAGGCAAAATGACCGTATTGGCAATAAGAATTTTATTTCCATTCTTTTGCCTTTCATAAATTAATAGATTCAAGCTTTTATTGATAAGGAAATACGATGTAATATTATTAAAACTAAATTGATTGCCAGTAACATCTATATCTAGTATACTGTTTTTTTTGTCGTTCACCATCAACACATTTACCATTTCGGTGTTTTTGCCAAGCATCCAATTAACTTTTAGTTGATCGTATGAAAACATGCGAAGGGTGTCGGGTAAAGTGGCTAAAAAGTCATTTCCATAATTTTGCAAATTTGTGGTCTTGTTGCCGCTAAATTTAATAGCTGCTTCATAATTTTTAATTTCTTTAATTATATAAGCCAAATAACGAAAGCATTCACTTTCTGATGTTTTTGAAGCTTTGTCCGAAAGGTCTTTGCCTGTGTAGTACCCTTTCTTTTTTACAACTAATAATTTATTGGTTGGGTCCGAAACAACTAAAATGGCATTGTCGCCTAAATAAAGCCGGTCCGTTGGGGCTATCCTATCATTGCTAAGAACCTTTGAAGTAACGGTTGTGCCTTTTTTATAATTGGTTGCCTCGCCCGACAACAATTCAACTTTTATGTTTTGGCCATAAGAAACCGACATCCCACACAAAATAAGAACGAATATAGATGTGGCGTTAATTATGGAGAGATACAGTGTACGGGTCATTATTTAGTTTGCATAAACAGGGTATAACAAAAATAAGTTTTCAATAAAAAAGGAGTAATAATTATATCCGATTAAAATTGGTTAGTTCTGAAAAAATTTAATAGGTTTGAATTCCTTATGCAATAATAATGAAATTAACTAAATCTGTATTTGGTCATTTTTGGCCAATTTTGATTTTTGGGTTTATGTCAAATTCAAATGCCCAGGTTAATGAATCCTTCGATGATGGTAATTTTATTTCAAATCCGATATGGGAGGGCGATACTGCCAAATTTAAAGTAATTTCTGGTGTGTTACAGTCGCAAAGCGTATTGCTTAACGATCAGTTTTATCTGTCAACACAATCGAAAAAGGCAGTTAATTCGCAATGGGAATTTTATCTTAAACTTAATTTTAATACATCTTCAGCTAATTATGTCGATATTTTTTTAAGCTCCGATTCGGCCAATTTACTAAGTAAAAATTCAGGATACCTTGTTCGTGTGGGGTCAACGAACGACAATATTAGTCTTTATAAAAAATCAGGGAATGCATTAACTCCATTAATTTTAGGAAAGTTTGGCACCACTAATTCGTCAAATACGAGTTGTAATATTAAAATAATTCACGACATAAAAGGGTATTTTAGTTTGTGGCGCGACAGCACAAGTACAGGTAAAAATTATGTTGCCGAAGGATTGGCTCATGATTCCACTTTCAAAACGTCAAATTTTTTTGGAATAGTAATCAGGCAGTCGACCACTAGTTTTCATAAAAGGCATTTTTTTGATAATATATATTGTGGCAATATTATAAAAGATACCATTGCCCCTTGGGTAAAATCAGTTACAGTTTTAAGCCCCGATACCCTTCAAATTTTGTTTTCCGAACCACTGCATAGTTCAGCTTTATGGCTTGCTAATTTTGAATTAAATGAGGCTATGGGTGCTCCTAAATCTACTCGATTTCTAAATTCTGATAGTACTTCAATTGAGATTGTTTTAGCTAAAGCATTAATTTTTAATATTTTTCATGAATTGAAAATAAAAAACTGCCACGATAAAGCGAATAACATTCTAAAGGATACCATGTTTAAACTAAGGTGGGTATCCTATCAAAAACCAAAGCTTTACGATATTGTCATTAATGAATGTATGATTGATCCCGATCCTGTAATTGGCCTGCCTAATCATGAATATATTGAGTTGTATAACCGATCTGGAAAATTTATTGACTTAAATAACTGTTATTTAGCAGACAAGATATCGGGTTCGAAATTGCCTAAAATTGTTTTAGAACCAGATAGTTTCGTCATTCTATGCGATACTGATTTTGAAAAAGAGTTTTCAAAATTTGGGCCAACTTTTGGATTAAATGGTTTTCAAACCTTAAATAATTCAGGGGATGAACTCTTTTTACGAAACGATGAAGGGAAGCTGGTTCATAGGATTAAATATAACTTAAATTCTTATGAGGATATTTTTAAGCAAAATGGAGGCTGGTCCATTGAAATGATAGACCCAAATGTACCTTGTGGCCCATTAAATTATAAAGCATCTATCAATGAAAATGGCGGTACCCCAGGCAAATCAAATTCGATTAGGGGTATTAATCCTGATTGGATAAAGCCTCGCATTATATCCTTTTCTTTAACGACCGATTCCTCAATACGCATTTTGTTTAATGAACCCTTGGATAGCGCATTCTCAGTAAAACCTTCAAATTTTACCATTATTAATAATGGCATAAAACAGGTTATTAGCCATTTCGAAGTGCTTGAGTTTTATTTTACAATGCCCCTTAGTTCTAACAAACTTTACACCCTATCTTTCAACGGTATAGCCGATTGTAATTTTAATCTTTTAAACGACACCTCCATTTTAATGGCTTTGCCTGAAAAGGTTTTGGCAGGAGATATACTCTTAAATGAAGTGTTATTTAATCCAGAATCTGGTGGAGATGATTTTATTGAACTCGTGAATAATTCAGATAAGATTCTTAGCCTTAAGAACCTCATATTTTTTAATTTTGATGAAAACATGATGCCGAAGGATTTGTGTATTTTAGATACAAGTGGGGTGTTTTTTTTACCAAGACAAATTTTAGCGTTTACCGTTAATCCATTATGGACAATCGGTAAATATCATAACTCTCGGCCCGAAAATTTATATAAAATGTCGGCTCTTCCCGCATTGAACGACCAAGAAGGTTATTTTGGAATTGCAAATGGAAACGGGGATGTAATCGATCAATTGAATTATTCGGAGGATATGCATTTGCCAATATTGACAAAGTTTGAAGGTGTATCGCTCGAGCGAGTTAGAACAGATTTACCAAGCGCCGAACGCTCCAATTGGACTTCTGCAGCGGCCTCATATGGTTATGCTACGCCTGGGCAAGTTAATTCTCATAGCACCCTTGATAAAATTGAAACTAAAAATTGGCTAAGCATTACACCTCCTGTTTTTTCACCCGACCAAGATGGGATAGATGATTTGGTTGCACTTACAATTACCTCCGATCGCAATGATCAACAAGCTACGCTTATAATTTTTGACGTTAGTGGTAAGCTAATAAAGGTAATTAGCAACAACATGCCAATTGGAAACACACAAACATGGTTTTGGGATGGCAGTTATGATGGTGCCAAAAAAACACCAATTGGCATTTATATTGTTTATGCTGAATTGTTTGGTTTAAATGGTAAACGGCAGGTGGTAAAAAAAACCATCACGCTTGGAGGGAAATAATCGTTTTTTTAAAGGTTTGGGATTTTATAAATAAAATGCGTTAGTTAACTGGATATACGCCTCTGAATAAGGTAGGTTTTTCCCTTGGCGAATGTAGAAGTCAGTAGTAGCTGGAGGCAGATTTATTTTTGTAAATTCAACTATAAGGCGCTCAATGGGTTTAGTGGGATATGAAAACACGTTAGTCATTTTTGACGGATAGAGGCCAAAAGTTTCTGCGGCATTTATCCAATTTGATGATGAATCGAAAGGCAGTATAAGGGATATTTTTCCATGATCAGCCATCAATGCTAGGCAACTTTTAAAAAAATCAAGTGGCGGTAAGGTGTCGGTATGTCGCGCTTGATGCCTTATTTTATTTGGAGAGTGGGTGCTACGATTAAAAAAAGGCGGGTTGCAAATAATAAAATCAAATTTTTGGGTAGTTGATAGTGCAAAATCCTGAATTGAAATTTGTTGAGCTGATAAGCGATGATTCCAAATAGTGTTGTTAAAATTTTGTTTGGCTTCAACTATCGAATTTTCTTCAATATCAATCGCTGTTATTGTTGCGCTGTTATTTTTTTGAGCCATCATAATTGCTATAAGACCACAACCAGTTCCAATATCTAAAATGGTGGTAGCGTCGGAACTATCGCTCCAAGCCCCCAATAGCACAGCATCGGTCCCTACTTTCATACTGCTGTATGCGTGGCTTACTGCAAAGTGCTTAAAGTGAAATAGCATACTGCAAATCACGTAAAAAAAGATGGGTATGAAAATGTAAAAAGGCATGTAGTATCAATTCTTTTCTCCCCATTATGAGCGTTATATGTTTTTTAAGTAAAATTTAATTAAGCCCTTTATAACCTATTGTCTATGTATCAAAATTGGTGTAGGTTCGTGCCAAAATTTTTAAAATCCAAAATCAACCGTGAAACTTGGCGTTCTAAAGGAAACAAAATCGAATGAAAACAGGGTAGCTCTTTCGCCCAATGTAGCTAAAAGCCTTATAAGCAATGGGTATGAGATAAGTGTAGAAGACGGAGCCGGCTTAGGCAGTTCGTATAGCAACGAGGCCTATACCTTGGCTGGAGCTTCGATTGTAGCCGCTTCTGATGTATATAATAACTCTGAGGTA
>CANMPY010000180.1 GCA_947499775.1 Bacteroidota bacterium
AGTTTAAAAGGCGACACAGCCATACCAATAAAATGGAGCAGAATAAACGGTGGCAAAAATTTTAATAATATAGAAGACGCCGACACATTCATTACCTCTTATTTTCCAGGATACACATCAAGCACTAATTTCAAATTTAAATTACCGGCGGCATTGCATATTCAAGCCGATTATAATTTTGGTCATAATTTTTTTGTAGGCACCCAATACACCCAAAATGTACGCTCACAAAAAAAGGAGGGGATGAAGGTTAGAAACTTGCTTTATATAGCCCCGCGCTACGAAACCAAAAATTTTGAAATATCGTTTTCTTTACTTTTTGGTAATTTTTATAAAAAAGTACAAACTGGATTACACTTACGAGGTGGCCCTTTCTTTATAGGTTCTGATAATTTGGGAAGTATGATGGATACTAAATCTACGAATGGCATCAGCCTTTATACTGGCTTTTCTGTTCCGATTCGCTACAAACGTCTTTACGATCGTGACGAGGATATGGTGTCGAACAAATTGGATAAATGCCCAGATGAAAAAGGAAGCCAAAAGGCATCAGGTTGTCCTGATAAGGATGGTGATGGCGTGCCTGATTCGGAAGATAATTGCCCTAAAGAACCAGGTCGAAAATCGACCAATGGGTGCCCCGATGACGATAAGGATAAAGTTTGGGGAAAAGCAGATAAATGCCCAACCAAACCAGGTAAAAAAGAATCGGATGGTTGCCCTGACACCGACAACGATGGTATTTTTGATCATAAAGATAGATGCCCCGAAGCGGCTGGTCCTAAGAGTAATGGAGGCTGTCCATTAAATGAAATAGTTAAAACACCAGAACCCAAAAAGGAAGAAATGGATTTTAAGAAATACTATTTTTATCCTGTTGTTGGAGCCTTTGGTTTAAAAGAAAATGCCGAAAAGTTTTCAACTTCTTTCACAGAAAAAACAGGCATTAAAACTTCACTTATTTTCAACAAGGATAGAAACTTGTATTATATAACTACCGGAAAGCTCGATAATAAAGCAGATGCAACCAAATTGATTCAAAAATTAGATCAGCCCGAAATTAATGCGTTAATCAGTGGTAAAGTTTGGATGTATCCTGAAGTGCGATAACAGTTTATATAAGTTGCCATTCGATTATTTAGTTGGTAATTGGCATTGCCATTCCCATGCATCTTTCATCATTTGATTGAGATCTAAATTTGCTTTCCAACCTAATTCGGTATTGGCTTTGGTGCTGTCGGCCCACACTTTCTCAATGTCTCCATCTCTGCGCTTCCCAATTTTATAATTAAGGCTTATACCGGTTGTTTCTTCAAAGGCTTCAATTACCTCGAGAACCGTAGATCCTTTGCCAGTTCCAATATTAAAGGCCGAATACATCAACTCGGTTTTTTCTAAATGTTCTACGGCTTTTACATGAGCAAGGGCTAAATCAACAACGTGGATATAATCGCGAATACATGTGCCATCAGGGGTCTTATAATCGTTGCCAAACACGGTTAATTGATTGCGCCATCCAGCAGCTGTTTGGGTAATAAATGGAACTAAATTATTTGGAATTCCCAAAGGCAATTCTCCTATTAAAGCACTAGGATGGGCTCCAACTGGATTAAAATAACGCAATAAAATGGTTTTATGCCCAGTTTTTGAAATGTCTATTAGTATTTCTTCTCCTATTTTTTTTGTATTTCCATAGGGCGATTCCGCCTTTATCATTGGGCTCAGTTCATTAACAGGCAATTCTTTAGGCTGCCCATAAACTGTACAACTTGAGGAAAAAACCAAATTACGAACGTTTGTTTTTTTCATGGCATTAAGCAGAGATATCAATCCGCTTATATTGTTATGATAATATTCAAGCGGCTTTATTACCGATTCGCCAACAGCTTTAAAAGCGGCAAAATGAATAACAGCCTCTACCCGATGTGTGCTTAAAATAGCTTCAAGTTCTGTGGTTTCTAAAATATTTAGGGTATAGCAAACCGGTCTTATGCCTGATATTTTTTCAATTCCATCCAAAACATTAAGTGTAGAATTGCTTAAATCGTCAATAATAATTGGCGTATAGCCCGCTTTTATCATTTCAACCACCGTATGGCTGCCTATAAATCCTAATCCTCCGGTTACAGCTATGGTTTTGCTCATTAAAATTTATAATAATTTAAATGGTATGATGTCATTTTTACTTCGTTCGGCTAACAATCCCGTTATCTAACTTGTACTCTTGCTTGCTTTCGGGGCAAAATGCAATTCCATCTTTATCAAACTCCAGTTTGTGGCCAAATTCGCTCATCCATCCAATTTGATGTGCAGGGTTGCCTACCAATAGCGCATAATCAGGAACATTTTTTGTTACTACAGCTCCTGCTCCTATAAAGGCAAACTTTCCTATATCATAACCACATACAATTGTAGCATTTGCTCCAATGCTTACTCCTTTTCCAACATGGGTTTTGGCATATTGATCGCGCCTATTTACGGCACTTCTAGGGTTAATAACGTTTGTAAAAACCATACTTGGTCCTAGAAATACATCATCTTCGCATGTAACTCCAGTATAAATGCTAACGTTATTTTGCACTTTAACGTTGTTGCCCAAAACTACGCCTGGCGATATAACTACATTTTGTCCAAAATTGCAGGATTGACCAATAACACAATTAGACATGACGTGGCTAAAATGCCAAATTTTTGTGCCTTCACCTATAATACAACCCTCATCGATGATGGCTGTTTCATGTGCAAAATAGTTTAGAGTTGAATCCATAGTATTCCTTTTTTATCGGTAGCGCAGAAAACACAGAAAGAAAAGATTAAATACGATTTTTGGTGCTCTAGCACTATGCTTAAATCATTTATTTTCTTAAAAAAGTCAGCGTTTTTTGCGTTCCTATTTTTAAATTATAAAGCACGAAATTAGCTTAATTTTGTCGTAATTTTTATGTCCAAACGCTATACCGTAACCGCTGCACTTCCATATGCCAATGGCCCTGTTCATATTGGCCATTTAGCCGGAGCATATTTACCGGCCGATATTTACGCCCGTTGGTTAAGGAGCAAGGGAAACGATGTGGCTTTTGTTTGTGGAACCGACGAGCATGGGGTTCCTATTACGATTAAAGCCCGCCATGAAGGCATTACACCTCAGGAAGTGGTAGACAGATATTATGAAATTATTAATAAATCATTTGATGATTTTGGAATAAGCTTCGATGTTTTTTCGCGCACATCTAAACCTATTCATCACACCACCTCTTCCGATTTTTTCAAAACGCTTTATGATAAAGGTGTATTTACCGAAGACGAAACCGAGCAATATTTTGATGAACAAGAAAATCAATTTCTTGCCGACCGTTATATTACAGGCACATGCCCAAAATGCAGCTATGCTAAAGCCTATGGCGATCAGTGTGAAAAATGCGGATCAACCCTTAGCCCAAACGAGTTAATAAATCCTGTATCGGCCATTAGTGGCCATACGCCAATACTTCGCAAAACTAAAAACTGGTACTTACCCCTTGACACCATTCAAAGCGAATTTTTGAATGATTTTATACTGAGTAAAACCAATTGGAAATCGAATGTGATGGGGCAATGCAAAAGTTGGTTAAACGATGGATTGCAACCAAGGGCAATGACTCGCGATTTAGATTGGGGTGTAAAAGTGCCTATTGAAGGCGCGGCAAACAAAGTGCTTTACGTTTGGTTTGATGCCCCTATTGGCTATATATCAGCCACTAAAGAACGCTATCCCAACACCTGGGAAAAATATTGGAAAGACCCCGAAACCGAACTCGTGCATTTTATTGGCAAAGACAATATTGTTTTTCATTGCATTATTTTTCCTGCCATGTTATATGCCCATGGCGGTTATATTATGCCTACTTATGTGCCGGCCAATGAATTTTTAAATTTAGAAGGCCAAAAAATAAGTACAAGCCGAAATCATGCCATATGGTTGAATGAATATTTGGAAGATTTTCCTAACCGAATGGACGAATTGAGGTATGTGCTTAATAGCATTGCGCCCGAAACCAAAGATGCTGACTTTACATGGAAAGATTTTCAGGCAAGGGTAAATAATGAACTTTGTTCCATACTAGGAAATTTTATTAATCGGGTAATGGTGTTGTCGCATAAATATTTTGCTGGAGAAGTTCAGCATTATGCCATGAGCCACCCAAATGACATAGCCCTGATTGCAGAGGTTAAAAAAAGCCAATCTACTGTAGATAAATTAGTTTCCGAATTTAAATTTCGCGAAGCGCAATTTGAATTGATGGCCATAGCCCGTATAGGCAATAAATATATTACCGATCAAGAACCTTGGCATTTAATAAAAACCGACGAAAAACGAGTTGGTGAAATATTACATACCTGCATACTGCTTACCCACGCGTTTGCCATTACGGCAAGACCCTTTTTGCCATTTACATCCGAAAAAATATTTACCTTTTTAAACGCTAACGCCTCTTCTGAACCAAAGGCTGGCGATAAGCTAAACTCGCCCGAACTTTTATTTAATAAAATTGAAGATGTACAAATAGAGGCTCAACTTGAAAAATTAAGAATTCAAGCCAATGCCAATCAATTATCAACACCAATTGAACCAATGAAAGCCCTAGACCCTATTAAACAAAATATCACTTTTGATGATTTTGCCAACATTGATATACGAATTGCCACCATTACGGCTGCC
>CANMPY010000181.1 GCA_947499775.1 Bacteroidota bacterium
CTCCCCCCCCTTCTTCAAAATCCGTTAGCCGCAATTCGTTCACCCACATTTGGCCACACTTCGACAAGCCATCATCGGAACCATCTGTTCCAGCTTTTTTAGGGTTTCTTATACCTATCATCATTGTTTTGATGGCACTTAAATTAGGATTACCTTTCACTGTAATTTTCCTATTTCCATCCATTACAAAGTATTCGGAAAAGCTGGTATTCCCAACACTTTTATTACGAGCCAATTTCGCCTCTTGTAATTTACTAAATTCTAAAACCATGTCATTTGCTTCGGGCCATACCTTGTATTGATCATCGGTATTGGTTCCGTTATAATTACCGGGAGCAGTTACCAATAAAGGAATATCGTATTCGTAAAAATTGTCTGTATAATCGGTACCCAAGCGAATAAAAGCGTGAAGGTCGTTATTATTTAAATTTTCACTTGTATTTGCTGAAGGTTCGGCATGAAAGTACATTTGAAGTTTTTTATAGGAGCGAACATCCAAGGAGGTGTTTTTAAATGCGGCGCGCGATTCCCCATCTTTTAAATTACAAACAGTAAGGGACATGGCTTGTTCGTTTAAAGCAATTAAATTTGCCGATGCTGCATTTATTTGTCGGTTAATATTGGGAGGCAGCACATAGTTTACTGGCTGTTTACTGCCATCCACCTCTATGCTAACGGCAGAAATATCAAAAAGGGTGTTCGCTTCATCGTTTGGAATGTAAATACCTGGCTGTATTAAATCAAAACCATATTTGCGCCATTCGCTGCGCACTAATTCTAATCGAGCAAAACGTAATATAATTGGTTTATCAACATTCTTATAAAACATTCTAATAAAACGAATAGATTGGAAGTTTTCAATAGACCCTACCTTACGTTCCGGCGATTTAATAGGGATTCTAAATTGGTACCAGGTGATAGGTTTGGCGGCCCCATTCTTTATGTTTTGGCCAGAGGTAGAATACACATTAGTGATATAATTAGTCCCTACGCCCGAAGCAAAATCACTTGGCTTTAAACTGATATGATATTGGTAATAACTTTCTACCGTGCTTAAATTATTATCACGGTTTATATCCTCAATATTAGGCGTTAAAGTAGCTGAAGTAGGGTAGCTTTCGGGGGATTGCTCTGTGGTACGGGAATTGTTTTCCATCCCATTAAAATTTTTATACCGATTCACTGTTTTAACATTCGCATTATCATAATCAGAACCACGGAAATAATGAAAGTCGTCATTTGAAGGGTCGGCAGAAATTGCAGCGGCGGCGCCAGCCGAAACAACACCTTGCAAGGAATTAAGATAATTACTAAAAAAACTTTGCTCTGTAATTGCTGTCCCCGACCCTACGCCATCCAATCCTACATCTTGAAAAGGTCGTTCGACAGGATCGTTGTTAAAAGTATTTAAAAGCGGCTGCACAGAAGGCACGATAGCCCAATCAGTATTTACTGTAGCGGCAGGATTAACCGTTGTAGGCAAGCCATTTTCGGCACTTTTATAGTTGTCGCGCAGAATATCCTCAGAAACATTTCCGATATTAAAATATAATTCACCAGTTGTACTTGATCCGGTAGCATTAAGGGGTGTTTGTCCCCCTGCATTATCCGTATTGAAAGGGTCCATCACCCAAAACTGGATATACTCCACATTTGCGGCTTCAAAATCATTGGTTTGAATGGAGCGCATAACTCCGGCCCATCTTTTTTCCGGATCATTTAAATTTCCATTAGCGTCCAATCCTGAAGATATTCCTGGAACAGGTGCCGTTTCATAATTATAGGGCCCTCGTTCATTTGGATAATATGCCATATCAAAAGTTGCTACATTAGGGGGTATTCCATTAGGAATGGGTTTATTAGGGAAAACCTCCGTTTCAGCTACTTCACGGGCAAAATTATTAGACATATCATCCTCTGAAATGTTTGCAGGAGTAAGGCCGGTTGTTTCGCGCAAAAATAATGGGTCAATAACATACCAAGCTAGTTTGGCGCGGTTAAAGCCATATGCCAAGCTATCTGCCAAATTACCTTCGGGAAATAAAGCTGGCTGTCCTTGAGGGGTGCTCGACAGCACCCAGGAGCTTTGTGATCGTAAATCTATTGTTGACTGGCTACCTTCAAAATCATCAATGTATGAATTACCATTTTTACCAATTGCTTTGCTGTGTCCAGGAATTAGGTATGCATATTCGGCAGCGGCTGTTATGGTGCTAACAGCTTTTGTTTCAAGAAACGGAATCTTATCAATGAACCGAGTTATAAACGGCGCTTCCGCTCTATAATTCCCTTCGAAACCAAAAATCGTATTTCTTATTGCCTCATCGCCAATATTTACTTTTTGCGTTAAGGGTCTTTCCGTTAAATTCATTACCGTTGCTCCTACATTAAAATCCTTATTTATCTTAAAATCAAGGTGGGTAGCCATTAAAGTTTTCTGTTGAATGGCGAACAAAGCATTGCTCTCCAATGCAATTTTAATGGGTGTTCCCGAATTTAAAACGCCGTCATTAATAATTTTCACGCGTCCCAATGTATAATCTACTGTATAATCTAGGTTTTCGGTAAGCTTTACACCTCCTGCTGTAACCGTTACCGACCCTTGCGGCACATTGGGTGCGCCAAGGGATATGTCGGAGCCAGAGGAGGAGGAGTAGGACCCCTTTAATTTAAACCGGTTAAGCTGAGGAAATTGCTGAGCGATTGTTTTTGTAGAATCATACAGCTGGTCGAACACATAACTGTTTGCAAGAGTTCCCGAGGGAATAAATTTGGATCGTAAATAATCTCCAAAAGGCTCTACCACAGGAAATATAACACGACCATTGTTCGCATTAATGGTTACCCCATCAATAAAATCAAAAACACCATCGGCTAATTGATCATTCTGTTGGTTGATCCTATCCAAATTTAACAACTGTATTAGCGTTTTTCCCTGAATGCCTGTTTCTGCAGTTGGTACAGGCAAATAATTTATATCCGTGCCTGTCTGCAAATTATTGTACATAATATTTAATTTAAAATCCTGTGGATTAATTTGAAAAGCACCGATAGAATAAATATTTTTCATCATCAAATTCCACATAGGATGCTTTGTATTTATGGCTGTACTTTTCAGCATTTTAGTATACAGCGCCTTAGGTGCACTAATACCGCCATCAGAAAACTCTCCAACTTGATAAACAAGTCCATTAAGGGTGTATTGATAAGCTACGGAAAGGGCCTGATCCGGGTTTAACTGTTGGTTGAGGGAAACAAATCCTAGTCTTGGGTTTAATGTAAATTCTGATGGCTGCAATTTACGTGCAGAAGCAATTAACTCATAGTTTATAGTTTGTTTAAGTGTGTTTGACGAGAGGGTATTTAGCCTGGAAATAGTGGTATTAATGGTTCTAACAACCGAGTCGGCGATAATGTTACTATATAAATTATTTTGCCCATTAAAAGGGAGGCTCCCCGGATCCATATCATTCAGGTAGGTTTGATCCGATGGAATATGATTGGATCCTTCGGCTAATTCAGAAAAAGCTACCACACTTCTTATATCATTAGTAGAAGTATTGGTATTTAAAATCCAAACCTCAATGCGATTAATATTTATTTCGGAGTTAATAAAAGGCAATCCTGCTAATGCAGTATTGAAATTATCACGAAAATAATGCGATATAAAAAAATGTTTATTTACTTCATAGGCGTCTCCAAGTACTTCAAACTTGCTTATCTGCGCCCCACCAGCCACTTCCACTTCCGATTTCTTACCTTTTTGCTGCGACAATAATCCAGTAACAGTTAGTCGACCAAATTGTAATTTAGTTTTAACCCCGAAAAGTGTTTGGCTGCCTGTAATTAAGGTCCCTGTTAATGGCATTGTAACGTTACCCGTTTCAATAGTTTTAAGGATATCATCTTCCTCACCAGCATAACCGAGTTTCATTTGATTTTCAAAATCAAACATGGCTTCTGTATTATAGGCGGTTGTTAAGTTTAATTTGGTGCCAATTTTGCCTGTTACATTTAACTGAATCCTTTCATTAAAGTCGAAGGTGTTTACTTTACGATTTCTTACAGGAATAGCGGGGTTTTCGGTTTTGGTACCGTTATATGCAAAAATTAATTCAGCAGATCCGTTTGGTCGGATATCAACAGTATTGCCTCCAAAAATACGATCGAAAATCTCCCCCCCTACATTCAGCTTGGGAATGATAGGTTTATTCTGCGCCTGATTGTTTTGTGTTTCGGCATCCGAGCGGGTATTCCAATATTTTTTTACTTGTTTTTTAAAAATATAATTCTGGTACTCTTCACTATCCATATAAGTAGGGGGGCGATAATTGGCGCCACCCATTTTCTGATCGATATTAAAATTACCGCTAGTTGGATCGTATTCTACGTTAGTATTAACGTTAGAGGGGTTGTTAAGCATTAATCCGCCCGAATTGGGATAATTTAATGGGTCGTTTGCAGATTGATCGGCAAAATCATATTTAAGGTTGATTGTTGTATCGGTTTGCGGGGTATCAATTGCAAAAGGAAGAATTTTAGAATATGTTAATTCGTCGTTTATAAAAACATCAGAGGTATTTAATATATTTTTTTTTGCAAACTGATGCGCATTGTAACTTACGCTAGGATTATAGAGATTAATCCTTGCGTTAGTGCTAAAAAACAGAGAGAGTAATCCAACAGAAAATGCT
>CANMPY010000182.1 GCA_947499775.1 Bacteroidota bacterium
GTTTTAGATATTGGGACAGGAAGCGGGTGTATAGCCATTAGTATCAAAAACATAAAACCACAATGTTCAATCACAGCGGTCGACATTTCAATAGAGGCGCTACAAATTGCATCTCATAATAGTATCGAATTGCTAAAAAGCGCTTCAATAAACTTTATTCAAGCCGACGCTCTTAATGTGAACTTTTGCCATTTGTTTAAAACCAAATTTGATATTATTGTTAGCAATCCCCCCTATATTCCTTCGAATGAAAAAGAATCATTGCCATTAAATGTGATAAACTCCGAACCCCATCTCGCTTTATTTTGCACCAACGACCCCTTGCAATTTTATAAAGCTATTGTTTCTCACGCCGAAAATTTATTGAATTCTGGAGGACTATTGTTTTTTGAAGTTCATGAAAACTTTGCCAACGAGGTGCTTAGTTTATTTAAAAATAGAAATTTTAGGGATTCACAAATAGTGAACGATATTCATGGTAAAAATAGAATGGTACGTTCTACCCTAAATTAACGATTTGCGTTTTAGAAGTATAAAACTTTTGGAAAGCGGAGTGTAAATTAAATTTATTGAGTACGAGCAGTGTCCTTTAAATTAGGACAGGGCTTACATCAAGCTAATTTTTTTAACTCTATTTTTATGGCGGCCTCCTTCAAAAGCAGTAGTTAAAAATAGGTTTACTATTTCAAAAGCAACTTTTTCGGTTATGAATCGCGATGGCAAACAAATTACATTAGCATCGTTGTGCAATCGCGACAGCTCACCTAGCTCGGCGGTCCAGCATAGGGCAGCTCTAATATTTTGATGTTTATTGGCGGTCATACAAACCCCATTACCACTGCCACATATCACTATTCCAAACTCATATTGAGCATTGGCAACCGACATGGCTAAAGGATGAACAAAATCAGGATAGTCTACAGAGTTATCAGAGAAACAACCAAAATCTTTAAAATCATACAAATCCTTAAAATGGTTTAGTATGTTTTGTTTAAGTTCAAATCCTGCATGATCGCAGCTTATGGCAATACGGGTTTTACTATTCATTAATGCGAAATAAAGTTATTTTAAGATTCTAATTTTGCTTTTTTTTCCACCCTTTTGGTAATAATAACGCCAACTTCATACAGTATAAGCAAGGGTATGCTCACAAGTATTTGGCTCCCAACATCGGGAGGGGTAACAATAGCTGCTAATATTATAATAAATAAGATAGCATAACGTCTGTATTTTTTTAAATAACTCGAGCTAATTATTCCTAGTTTGGCAAGGAAATACATAACCAAAGGAAGCTCAAAAATTATACCTGTAGCTACCGTTAGCATCGACATAAACGAAATGTAACTTTGAATGGTCCACGTATTACTTATTTGATCAGAAATACTATACGAAGCCATAAAATACAAGGAACAAGGCGCTAATAAAAAATAGCCAAAACTTACCCCTGTCATAAATAATGCCGAACTGATTAGGATTATACCTGACGTTTTTTTCTGTTCTTTTGGCTTAAGTGCCGGTCTGAAAAAGCGCCAGAACTCAAAAAGAACATATGGGAAAGCTGCAATTAAACCTACAACAAAGGCTATCATTAATCCCATAATAAATTGTCCGGTTACATCGGTGTTGATAATTGTAAAATTAAACCCTTCGAAACAAGCGGCCTTATTTAATGAGCAAAGGATTCTATACGTAATGAAATCTTTTGATTTAGGCCCAAAAATAAGGGTGTTCATTACAAAATCGCTAAATACAAATGCGAGTATTGCGCCTATTAAAATTGCTAAAACAGAGCGCATGATATGACCTCGTAGTTCACTGATATGGTCAAAAAACGACATGTTTTTTTCGTTTTCATCAACGTCGGTTTGATCTAAAGCCATGGATTATTGGGTATACTAATTAAAGCCGCAAATTTAAAGATTAACAGGAGATATGGGTTATAAAATAATTAATCAATTATGAATTGGGGAAAGGGGAGGGGGGAGGTTGAGGTTAAGGTTGAGGTTAAGGTTGAGGTTGAGGTAAAGGGTGAGGGTAAGGTTAAAGGGTGAGGTTAAGGGTGAAAGTTGACGGTGATGGAAATGGGTGGATCTGATTGCCCAATAAACAAAGTGCCTCTAAATAAGAATTAGCCAAAATCTATTAATTTTGCTGTGAATTGAAATTATTAACAAAATACTTCCCCAATCTTACAAGCAAACAATTAAATCAATATGTTCTATTAGCCGAATTGTTTAAAGAATACAACGCTAATGTAAATATGATTAGCCGAAAGGATATTGAAAATTTAGAAGAAAGGCACATTTTGCATTCCTTAGCTATTGCTAAATTTATTAGTTTTAAACCCAAAACCACCCTTCTCGATTTGGGTACTGGAGGTGGATTTCCTGGCTTGCCATTGGCCATTTTATTTCCCGAGTGTAAATTTCATTTGGTCGATTCAATAGGCAAAAAGGTTAATGTTGTAAAAGCATTAGTCGAACACCTTGAGTTGAACAATGTAGAAGCCCTGCATGCCAGAGCCGAATCGCTATCGCTAAATGTCGATTTTGTAATTTCGAGAGCCGTTGCGCCTATTAGTGACTTATACCGATGGTCGAAAAACAACCTTACAAATGATAAATACAACGACAAACCAAATGGATTTATATTATTAAAAGGTGGAAATTTAACGGCCGAAAAAAATGACTTCAAAACTAGTTTTGCAAAAGCAGGTAAATTGCATGAAATTCATTTGGATCACTATTTTAGAGAAGCGTATTTTGAAACAAAAAAAATAATTTACTTTTCGAAGTAGTTTCACAACCGTTATCCATAAAATCGTTTTCCAAAAGGGTTGATTTTTATGTAAGTTTGAAGAAAATTATTAAAGCACATTACTATGAACCGCATACTTTATATTTTTTTGATATGGTTAAATTTCATTGGACTTAGCCATGCTCAAATTTCAATTAGTTCAACTCCAGGAACCTTTGATACCCTTAGCTCAGGAAAACTCATTTACTATCAATATGCTTGGGATGACCCCTTGGACGAAGATTATCCCGAAGTTATCAAACTGGCTAAACCTATAAAAGCATTCGAAACCTCATGGGATTCGATGGCTGTTTCAGATGGATCTATCTATTTATTGTCTTCAACCAATCTATCGGCAGTGCTTATTATTGATGCTACCGGTTGGGATTTGGTAGATAGAGGATATGAAGATACCATAAACTTCCCCAATATTTCGCCTATTACAGTTGCCACAAATGAACAAGAAATCGAATGGATGAATTTTGGATTTTATAATGAAATTGATATTCTATATAAAGCCATTAGCAATGGATCAGTAAAAATTTCAGTGGACACCCTTAATAATGTTCATCTAATTTATGGCGATTTTGCCATAGTAAACCCCGATTTGTGTTTCGAAGGATTTGGAAGTTTAAGGCCCTCTATAACCTATGTGGATTCAATAGGATATAGTACTTGGTTTATTTATGGAAATCCAGCATCGCCAAGTTTGGATACCTTGTCGGATACAGCATTTGCTAATTTGCCAAATATTGGACAAAAAATTTCCTTAAACTTTAATAAAACAAATGGAATTCGAAAAATTTCACCGTCAAAAATAAAAATTTCGCCTAATCCGGTTGATAATATGCTGCACATAAGTGGTTCAAAAGATTTTAGCGGAGGCAACTTCCAAATTATTGCACTTGATGGGCGGGGCGTAGTAAAAGGAAAGCTACTTTCCAATGATATTAATGTTGAGGGCCTTAAAACAGGGCATTATATCCTTAAAATAATGAAAAGCAATCAGCTTTTTATGGCTCGTTTTATAAAAAACTAATACTCGTTTTGAATGCGTTTTTTAGGATTTTCTAATTCCTAACTGAGCATTAAATAGGTTTAGATTGCCTTAATTAATTTTATTAGGTAATTTTAACTTCGCTTACCTAAATTTGTAATAGGTTTAGACTAAAGCCTATGAATACGAAACCCAAACATCAAATTGGAACAAGAGGTATTAAAAAATTATTGGATGAGGCCTATGTTGTGCGCGTCAATAATTTACCAAAAAGTATTGAGCTTGCCGAAACT
Organism: Bacteroidota bacterium; assembly: GCA_947499775.1. Lineage (GTDB taxonomy): Bacteria > Bacteroidota > Bacteroidia > NS11-12g > UBA9320 > JABWCE01. Next base: position 4,087 of record CANMPY010000182.1, read on the forward strand.
GCGCTTCTACTTGCCAAAAATAATCATAACACTTTATACATAGGTAAAAGCCTTAATAACTTAGCCCTTTTTTATATGATTAGGGGCGAGTACAAGCTATCTATTAAACTGGCCGATGAAGCTATTGAGTATTTTAAGGTAGTGAACAACAAACGGGGTATAGCCGATGCCAAAGCAAACAAAGCCGGGGCCTACTACAAAACCGATAATTTTCATTTAGGCCTAATTACATTGCTAGAGTGCTTATCTATTTACACCAAATACAAGGATTACCATAATTTAGCTAAAGTGCAAAAGTCGCTTGTTACCATATATGAGTATTTTGGTGATTTGCCCAATGCTCAACGTGCCTACGAAAATGCCATACAAAGCGCAATTATTATAAGTGACCTTAACCTCGAATCGAATGCTTACAATCCCTTATCCGGAATTTATTTAAAACAACACGATAGCCATAAAGCGGAAGAATTAATAAATTGGTCTGTTGAAACAAAAATAAAAACAGGCGATACGAGGGGCTTAGCTTTTGCATTATATGGCAGGGGGAAAGTGCATTTATATAATAAAGACTATTTGGCTGCTGAAAAAGATTTTCGCAA
>CANMPY010000183.1 GCA_947499775.1 Bacteroidota bacterium
CATCTATTTCGTAATTATGCCCGTGATAATTGGGCAAACTACATAAGCCGAAAATTTCTGTATTCTTTTCAATATCCCAATCTGGATTAAACAAACGATGTGCTGCGTTGAAATGTGCTTTTCGGGTTACGGATAAAGGCATTTTTTGAAACTAAGATTAGGCAATATTACTATATAATATAACGAAAAGGTATAGAATCTTTAGATTGGTGTAATCTTGCTAAGGTCAGTTACTCCACCGCTTACCACAAATTTCATCACCTCAGTTGAATTGGCTTTTAAAGGGGTGATTTTATCTTTTTTTACCAAGAAATGATTGCCTGAAAAATTATAAGAATGAGGAAAATAAACCCCAACATAATCCTTTAATATTTCATCTTGTTTAAATTCGGACAAATCTTTAGCGGTAATAAATCCGATTTTTAGCAATCCACTTTCATTCATTGCTACTAATACAGGTTCGTTAAATCTTTTTTTGTCGCCTACAAAGGCCTCAAGCATATCTTTTATACTGCTATAAATAAATTTTACGCCTGGTGTTTTTTCCAACAAGTTCTCAAACCATTCAAAAAGCGGTTGGTAAAAAAGTTTGGATCCAAAATATCCAAAAAGTGTAATGGTAAAAAGCATTACCAAAATACCTAATCCTGGGGTTTCTAAGGGTATTATACTGTCTAGGGTTCCAATTACCCATTTTATTATAGCATACGTAATCATTATTGGAGCTATAAAAACTAGCCCTCGAATAAAATACCCAAGTAGGGATCGAAGATATTGGCGTAATAGCAATTTTGACATGATAGTTTGAGGCGTTTTAATAACTGTATTAACTAATTAGTACACTAAAACAAGGATGCAAAGTTAAGTAAACCATGAATTTTTAAACGAATATAACCAATATTATTTTTGATTCTATACCAATTCATGACATTACATGGTAATTAAATGGAATATTGTCAATTTGATTTGGCGCTTATCCAAAGCCAAGCTATTTTCGCATTTTATTTCCAGAAATGATTTCATTCGAAACTACAGAGAACCAAACCTTAATTAGAAATACCGTTAGAGATTTTGCCGATAAAAATATTAGACCATTTTTAATGGATTGGGACGAAAGTCAAACCCAACCGTTTGAATTGTTTAATAAAATGGGAGAATTAGGTTTAATGGGTATTTTAGTCCCAACCGAATATGGCGGAGCAGGATTAGGGTATTACGAATATATTGTAGCTATTGAAGAATTAGCTAAAGTATGTGGTTCTATTGGTTTAAGCATGGCGGCCCATAATTCATTGTGTACTGGCCATATTATGTATTTTGGAAATGAAGAACAAAAGCAAAAGTGGCTTCCTGGTTTAGCAAGTGGGAAAAAATTAGGCGCATGGGGTTTGACCGAGGCTAATACGGGTAGCGATGCTTTGCGAATGCAATGTGTGGCCAAAAAAGATGGCAATGATTGGATATTAAATGGCTCTAAAAATTGGATTACCCATGGTATAACTGGTGATGTAGCTGTTGTATTGGCTCGTACAGGCGAATTGTTAGATTCAAAAGGCATTACCGCTTTTGTGGTTGAAAGAGGTACACCTGGATTTAAAGGTGGTAAAAAAGAAAATAAATTAGGAATGCGCGCCAGTGAAACCGCCGAAATGATTTTTGAAGATTGCAGGGTTCCACAAGAGAATATTCTTGGTCAATTAGGCGAAGGTTTTATACAAGCCATGAAGGTATTGGATGGTGGCCGAATTTCGATTGCATCGTTGTCTTTAGGAATTGCAAAAGGAGCTTATGATGCGGCCGTAAAATATTCAAAAGAACGGCATCAATTTGGTCAACCCATTAGCAGTTTTCAAGGCATAAGTTTTAAATTGGCAGATATGGCTACAAAAATTGAAGCCTCGGAATTATTAATTTACCAATCAGCTTATTTGAAAAATAACCATAAGCCCATGACGAAAGAATCGGCAATGGCTAAATATTATGCTTCCGAAACCGCGGTGTATTGCGCTACCGAAGCTGTTCAGATTTTTGGTGGATATGGATATACTAAAGATTTTCCTGTTGAGAAATTTTATCGCGATAGTAAGCTTTGTACAATAGGTGAAGGCACAAGCGAAATACAGAAATTAGTGATTGCCCGATCTATTCTAAAATAAAAAAGGGTTTAAGGCCAAAGGAAGAATTCTATTGGTTAGGCTTATAATCTTTAGGCTCAACTAAAAGTCCTGTTTCTTTTTCGACGATAACTTGACCCGGAATAAATCCTTTTGGTTTTCGTACGTATTTTTTTAAGGTGTAAACTACAGCAGCCAAGCTATTATTCTTTGATTTCGAATGCCATGCGGCTAGTGACGCGGCCTGTTCAATTACAAAAGTAGGAATAGGACTGGATGAACTGTTTTTAATTATAACATGCGAGCCGCTAACATCCTTAGCATGTAGCCAAAGGTCATTTTTTGCTGCATATTTTGAGAGGATTTCGTCGTTTGATTTTGCATTTTTCCCAACTAAAATGGTATAACCGTTCATTAGATAGCTGCGATAGGGCTTTGGCGTATTTGTTTTCGTTTTTATACTCTTTTCCTGACCATCTAAAGCCCTCAACTCTTTTGAATTTTCAGTTTCGTTCCATTTATTTAGAGAATCCTTTAAGGCTTCTAAGTTAGATTTCACCTTTAGTAATTCACTTTGTTTATGTACCAATTCTTTGCTTTTACTTTTAGCTTTTTGATAGTAAAAGCTAGCGTTTTGCTGAGGAGAAAGCAAAGGGTTTAAGGCAATTGTTATTCTGGCTTGCTCATTTTTATCATAAAAATCGGTAACTTCAATGAATTCATCACCTTGAGATATAGCGTATAAATTAGCCATAAGCAAATCACCTAATTCTTTGCTTCTATTAAATTGATTCAGTGCAATAATTCGACACTCGATATTTGATACTTGTTTATGATGTCGTTCTATTTCATGTTCAATTTTGCTAATGTTTGTTGTTTTTTTAGTGTTAAACGAATCAGCTGAAATATATAACCGGGAGTAATCATTAAAGGCATCCAAAATATTAGGATAAGTGGCGATGCTTACCTCGCTTGGAAAACAAGTTAAGTCATATTTATTATCTTTCGATTTGAGTATAGAAATAGATTTGGTCTGGTATTGAGTTTTGAACTGTTCGAAAGCCGTATCTGTTGATTGACCATGAACATTATTTTGTAACTCCAAATAACGAAATGCTTCAGAATCTGGACTTGATTTAAAAAATTGCAGGAGTGTATTAAACGTTTGTATTGATGGTGCGGTAAGATTATTATAGTTTTCAATAGGGATTAGTAAATCCTTTGGGTAATCTAAACAGAATATATTTACCGTATTTGAACCATAATAGATAACATTCGAATATTTGCCATAGAGCTTAAAAACAAGCTTGTGACGGTTTGAAAATTCTATATCAAAACTGCGGCTATTTGGATGCGAATTAATTGCCTCGACGGTTTGTGAATCCAGTGTCGGAAACTGTTTTAATTTGTTCTTTGTTGGAAATTGGTCACGATCGGGGAATTGAAAATAAGCCTGTCCTTTAAAAAATTGAATTTTAAATCCTTTAGCGCTATCAAAACAAAAATACAATTCTGTTTTGGAGGTACTGTAAATTGTTTCAAGAATACTATTTTTCAGGAGTGTATTAAGCTCGGTAGCTAAACGCTCTATGGTAAAAGCATCAGGATACATGGATTAAAATTCATGGTAAACATTGGTAAGTAATTCGTGCCCTTTGGGGGTTATTAATACCGTGTGTTCAAATTGAGCCGATAGTTTTCCATCGATTGTACGTGCTGTCCAGCCGTCATTCTTATCAATCTTTGTTCGCGCTTTTCCTTGATTTATCATGGGTTCAATTGTGAAAATCATGCCTTCACGCATCCGTTTACCACTATTTTTTTCAGCAATATGGCTCACTTCTGGGTCTTCATGAAACGCTATACCTACGCCGTGGCCACAAAACTCATATACCACACTATAGCCTTTGCTAGTGGCGTACCTATTTATTTCGTAACCAATGTTACCAAATCGGTTTCCAGGGTAACACTGTTCAACACCAATTTTAAGACATTCTTTGGTTATTTCTATTAAATCGGAAGCTTCGGCACTTATTTCGCCTATGTTATACATTTTACAAGTGTCGCCGTAGTATCCATTCAATATGGTGGTAACATCTACATTAAGAATATCGCCATTTTTTAATTCATAAATACCAGGTACACCATGGCAAACCACATCATTTACAGAAGTACAAATCGATTTTGGAAATTTATGGTAATTTAGGGGTGCTGGAGTTGCACCATTTGCCAAAATGTATTCATGGGCAACTTGATTAATATAATCGGTAGTATTACCCGCAATAACAAACGCGTCTAAATATTTTAAGGTTTCGGCTGCCAACTGGCAACTTTTTCTAATTCCATCTATTTGTTGTTGTGTTTTTATGCGTATGCTCATGTATTAAATTAGGACTTGAACTAAGCTGCAAAAATACAATTTATCTCTTTAATAGGATGGCGGCTTAGTATAAAATGCAAGGGTACAATAACTGGTAATCCTATTTAATAATTGTGTTGAATATTAATTAATATTGCTTTTCAATAAATTGAATATGATAATCAAAGTTTTACCCTTCAAAATA
>CANMPY010000184.1 GCA_947499775.1 Bacteroidota bacterium
ACATGAATTCATGTACAAAATGATTTTAAACGGGTCATTAAAAGAATTTTATCAAATTGATCCTAAGGATAGTTGGATGATTGCAGCAGCAGAAAAAAACTTACCTATTATTTGTCCTGGATGGGAAGATAGCACCATGGGAAATATTTTTGCTTCCTATTGTATTAAAGGAGATTTAAACCCAACAACCATAAAATCGGGAATTGAGTATATGATTTGGTTAAGTGATTGGTATAGGAAAAATTCATCGGGCAAAGGTGTTGGATTTTTTCAGATAGGAGGAGGTATAGCTGGAGATTTTCCAATTTGTGTAGTGCCAATGATGTATCAGGATTTGGAATGGCATGATGTTCCGTTTTGGAGTTATTTCTGCCAAATAAGCGATAGTACTACAAGTTATGGGTCTTATTCGGGTGCTGTGCCTAACGAAAAAATAACATGGGGTAAATTGGATATTAATACCCCTAAATTTATTATTGAGTCGGATGCCACAATCGTAGCACCTTTGGTTTTTGCCAAAGTGCTGGGTTGGTAACCATTATTATTAACGGTATAAAGGCTATCTATTATCAGATAGATTTCGAATTGAGGGCTAATTGAATATGGGCCAGATGGTGTTTGCCATGCCAACTATATAATGAAACCAAATCTCGAATTTTGGAGGTTTTCTGATATTGAGGATGAAAATAGGTACGTTCCATTTCTGTCTGCGTTAAGGATTCTAAAAGTGTGGCCATTTTAGAATGTATTGCCTCAATAAGATTTAGAGATACATCCATATCAAGTATTTCATTTTCTTTAGTATTAATCCATAAATTTTCATCGTATGGTTTAATAGTGGGATTATCTTCTGTTAACGCGAGTTTAATTCGGATATAAGCATTTGTATGACTCTCGCCTATATGATGAACCAATTGTTTAATATTCCATCCCCCATCTCTGTATTGCAAAAGTTCATCGCGTTTTAAAAGGCCTTGAACTTTATTTTTTAATGATTCTGGTAAGCATTTAATAGACTTAATCTGTTCATCTATCATTAGTTTTGAGTATGCTTCCTGAGGCTTGTATTCTCCAATTGGATATTTTAGATTTTCCATTTTATAACGCTTTTTCAAATATATTATAATGAACTGATGATATCGTATTTATTCAGGAATTAAAGGTCGGTTTAATCCTTCCCCAACTTATCCACTAACTTAAATACTACCTAACTTGAATCTAAATTTGTAAAAATTAAACATTCACACTATGCCCGACTTTTGCCATCTCCATTGCCATACCCAGTTTAGTTTGCTCGATGGTGCAACGAGTATCGAAGGTATGGTAAAAAAGGCGGTTGATAATGAAATGAGAGCCATTGCCATCACAGATCATGGCAATATGTTTGGGGCTTTTAAGTTTGTATCCGAATGCAATAAAAAAGGAATCAAGCCAATTGTAGGATGTGAGTTTTATGTGGTAGAAGACAGACATAAAAATAAATTTTCGCGCGAAAGTGGAGATGTTCGACACCACCAACTGCTTTTAGCCAAAAATGCAGAGGGCTATAAAAATTTAACCAAGTTATGTTCTCTAGGATATATTGAAGGATTGTATGGCAAATACCCACGCATTGATAAAGAATTAATACTTAAATATCATGAAGGATTAATTGCAACTACGTGTTGCATTGGCGCCGAAATTCCTCAAACCATATTAAAAGAAGGCGAGGAAGCGGCAGAAGTGAAATTTAAATGGTGGATAGATCTTTTTGGCGACGATTATTATATTGAACTGCAAAGGCATGGTATGGATGACCAGGAAAAAGTGAACGAAGTATTAATTCGTTTTTCCAAAAAATATAATGTCAAAATGATTGTTTCCAATGATTCTCATTATTTAGATAAGGAAAATGCCAATGCCCATGATATTTTATTGTGTATTAATACTGGCGATGTACAAAGTACACCCAAAGGCGATTTTAAAGGTATGCGATTCGGCTTTCCTAACGATGAGTTCTATTTTAAAACCAAAGCCGAAATGTCAAGTTTATTTATTGACATTCCTCAAGCCGTTGAAAATACGATTGAAATTGCCGATAAAATAGATAAGTTAGAGTTGAAAAAACAGGTTATGCTACCTGCTTTTCCAATACCAAGTCCATTTACAAATGCCGATGAGTTTTTAAGCTATTTAACCTTTGTTGGGGCTAAAAAACGCTATGGTGAAATAAGCTCGGAGGTAGAAGAACGACTAAATTTTGAACTCTCTGTAATAAAAAAGATGGGTTTTGCTGGCTATTTTTTAATTGTTTCCGATTTCTGTGAAGCGGCTATAAAAATGAATGTAGCAGTTGGCCCAGGGAGAGGATCCGCAGCCGGATCGGCGGTGGCCTATTGTGTAGGAATAACAAATATTGACCCTGTAAAATATCAATTGCTGTTCGAGCGTTTCTTAAATCCAGAACGTGGAAGTATGCCTGATATTGACACGGATTTTGATGATGCCGGACGACAAAAAGTTATTGATTATGTTATTGATAAATATGGCCAAAATCAGGTAGCCCAAATTATAACTTATGGTTCCATGAAGGCTAAAACCGCAATTAAAGATGTAGCGAGAGCCTTGGAATTGCCATTAGATGAATCCATATTGTTATCAAAATTAGTTCCGGAAACACCCGGAGTTACTTATGAGCAAATTTATGATCTGAAAGAGAGCAAGTTAAAAGAAATTTACAACCCTGATGACATCACTGGAATTCTGAAACTTCGCGAAATAATTGGCAAAGATAATTTACAAGGACGGGTTTTAAAAGAAGCGAGATTGTTGGAAGGCTCAGTGCGCAACGCCGGAGTGCATGCTTCTGCGGTAATTATTGCCCCAAGTGATCTTACAGGAATAATACCAGTTTGTACCTTAAAAGATTCATCCATGTGGGTTACCCAATTTGATGGTAAAGTGGTTGAAGATGCTGGATTGTTGAAAATGGATTTTTTAGGATTAAGAACCTTAACCATTATAAAGGACGCCATTGCATTAATAAAACAAAATCATAATATTACTATTATTCCAGATGAAATACCGTTAGACGATATCAAGACTTTAGAATTATTTCAACGAGGCGATACCAATGGGGTATTCCAATTTGAAAGTGATGGTATGAAAAAGGTATTACGCGACCTTAAACCAACTCGCCTCGAAGATCTGATTGCAGTAAATGCACTTTTTCGCCCAGGCCCAATGGAATACATTCCTAATTTTGTGAATCGTAAACATGGTCGTGAAAAAATTACATACGATATTGAAGAAATGTCGGAGTTTTTAGAAAGCACTTATGGTATTACAGTTTATCAAGAGCAAGTGATGCTTCTCTCGCAAAAATTAGCAAATTTTTCGAAGGCCGATGCTGATACCCTTCGTAAAGCGATGGGTAAAAAAGATAAAGGAACCCTTGATAAAATGAAAGCTCAATTTATGGAGGGGTGTTTGGCTAATGAACACAATCTAAAAGTTTGCGAAAAAATATGGACGGATTGGGAGGCATTTGCTCAATATGCGTTTAATAAATCGCATGCCACATGCTATGCTTATTTGGCTAATCAAACAGCCTATTTAAAGGCACATTATGCCTCAGAATTTATGGCCTCTATTCTAACCCACAATAGTGGAAACATTGATCAGATAACTTTTTTTATGGATGAATGTAAGCGTATGAATTTAGTGGTAAAAGGTCCAGATATAAATGAAAGTGACGTTAATTTTTCGGTTAATCAATTAGGTGAAATTCGTTTCGGACTTGGTGCCATAAAAGGAATTGGCGATGCCGCTACGCTTGCTTTAATTGAACAAAGAAAGGAAAATGGGATTTATTCAAGTCTATTTGATTTAGTATCAAGAGCCAATTTACGGACAGTCAATAAAAAATCACTCGAAGCATTGGCCTTGGCAGGCGCATTTGACCGATGGGGTGCTAATAGAGCTCAATACTTGGAAAAGGGTATGGGATCGCCAATCACAGGTGTTGAAATAGCTATAAAGTATGGGGCGCAAGTTCAGGATAATAAAGGGCGCAATCAAAATAGTTTGTTTGGCGAAACTGTAGACGGAAATATCAAAGAACCTAAATTGCCTTATATTGACGAATGGAATCCGATTGAAAAATTAAACAAAGAAAAAGAAGTGGCGGGTATGTTTATATCTGGCCATCCACTTGATAATTATAAAGTTGATTTAGATTTATTTACAAATACTAAAATAGCCGAACTCGAAAATATTAATTTATTAAATGGCAAAGAGATAAAGTTAGCCGGAATTGTAACTATGTTCGAAGAACGAATAACAAAAACCGGAAAACCATGGGCAAAATTTATTTTAGAAGATTATAGCGGTGCCAAGGAATTTGCCCTATTTGGAAATGATTTTGCAACATTTCGACCTTTCCTTCAAATAAATGCAATGCTGTTTGGGCTTGCTTCTGCAGTTAAAAGTTATAGAAACCCCGATGAATTAGAATTAAAGTTTAATAAATTATCATACTTAGCCGATTTAAAAGTAACGAATTTAAAAAACGTTCAACTGCGTTTGAAAACTAATCAAATCAATAAGCAAACCCTTAATACTTTGCTTAAATTGGTTAAGGATAACAAAGGTCCAGCTAACCTAAAAATATCTATTTATGAC
>CANMPY010000185.1 GCA_947499775.1 Bacteroidota bacterium
GTTATTGACCTAGGAACAAAAAGCAAAGATTCATTGATAATTGAAATAACCGTTCAGGATGCAAGCGGATGTTATAACAAGGATACAGCATCCTTTATGATTATAAACGTTCCTGAAATAAGCTTTGGTAGTTTTCCTCAGCTGTGTATTAATACTGGAAAGGTTGATTTAAAGTTGTTATCGAATGTTAAACCGCTTTACGGATGCTGGAGCGTAATAGATACAGTAGGATTTAATTCGAAATATTTCATTTTACCTGGGATGATTGGATGTGATTCCTTAGATACTAAAAAATTAAATTTACAAAATGGTACGGGTTTATATAGATTAAGATATACCACAGTTACGAATGGATGCTTTGTAAAACGTGATACTTATTTACGATTAAATGCATTGCCAAATGTTAAAATAAGTCTATCACCTTCAGGAGATAAAGGTAAGTTTTGTGAAGGCGATGCGGATGTTACTTTAAATAGTTCGCCTATTGGGGGAAGCTGGTCAAGTTCTGTTACGGGTATCATTAGTGGTGGTAAATTCGAACCAAGCGCTGTATCTCCTACTGATAGAGATAAATGGATAACCCTAACTTATTCATATACGCATCCTCAAACCCAATGTGATACGGCAAAAAGTATAAGTGTATTTGTTCAAAGTAAACCCAGAGTAAGCGCAATTACATCGGATATTGATACTTGCTATTCCAACTTTATGCAATTTAAACTTGAGGCCAACTATTCTTTCGCAAGCAAAATAAGCTGGGTACATAATCAAAATGCAGCAAAGTCAAGTTTTGAAAATAATCAACAGTTAAGCAATCTTAATCCTACCATCTTTAATATTTATCCACGCAGCGACACTATAACCAATGTATTTTTAACGGTTTATACTGAATCGGAAGGCGTTTGCTCTTTTGCTATGGATACAATAAAACTTATTATTCATCCCATTCCGAAAGCAAGCGTTATTATTGATGATGCAACGGGTTGTGAGCCGCACTCTGTTCAATTTTTATTACAAAATATTAAGAATGCTGATTCTACCCTTTCCGAATTTTTATGGACATTTGGTGAACCTAACGATGTAACAAGTCAAAATGCAACCCACACGTTTAGCAAAGCTGATTCGTTTAATGTTAATCTGAAAATTACAAGTGAATTTGGCTGTAAGAACAGCATTGGGCCATTGCCTATTACTGTTTATCCATTGCCTGTTGCCGATTTTAATACTTCACCGAATAATAGGGCTATGGTTTCAATGCCACGATTTAAATTTATAGATAAAAGTAAAACCTCAGAACACCTATTTGGCAGTAAAATCGTAAAATACATTTGGGATTTTGGCAATATCAATACCGATAAAGATACTTCCTTTATTAAAAATACGGAATACGATTACCCAAGTGATACTGGTACTTATTTTATTACACTTCTCGTTGAAACAAATCATGGCTGTAGGGATACTATTATAAAATCGGTAGTTATTGTCCCTGATGCACCGTTTCAATATTTAATATATCCAAATCCGAACAAAGGCATTTTTAATATCGAAATAAATAAGCAGGGTATTTATACTTTTAGGTTATATTCTAGTGTTGGTAAGCTTGTTTTAGAAAAAATGCTTATGGGCTATGAAAGAAATACAATCATTCAAAAACTTGGCAAAGGAAATTACGTAGTTTCGATTTCGGATAGTTCTGGAAATGTAATAAATCAAAAAATAACCATTGATTAAAATTCTAATTTTAAAATGGTTTATATCGTTTTTCAGCTACAAGCATGGCGACTCCAAAGATAAAATTATGAACGGAAATGCAAAGTTTGATAAATCGAAAAAAAATCCAGCGATACGCGAACTGAGCCTTGAGTGTAGGTGATGTTATAGCCAATACTAACATGACCACCACGAAATATGAAAATATCGGACAGAATTAGGAAGGTAAGAGTAGCGTATAGCTTAACTCAATTAGATGTTGCCGACAAGATGAATATATCGACAGCAGTTTATGGGAAAATGGAACGAAATGCAAGCCATTCATCATTTGACACTTTATTGAAAATAGCCGCAGCAATTGGTGTGTCATTATTGTTTCTTTTGGACACTTACAACAAATACTACAAAGAAGAAAAAAACATCCTATAGGCTGTTGACAAGTGCTAAAACCAAAATTAATTTTGACTTAAAATTAAAAGATTATGTTAGCTACAGGACTTTTTTCAGGAACTATTTCTATTAAAACTGATTGTATTATTGCAAAATCATCACAAGGTGGGTGTATTCCTGACTGGTTAGGTGGTTGTCTAATCCTTTACCCTCCAGAAGAGCCTTGGAGTGGAGATAGAATGGACATTGTTCTGCATCAGCCAAGCCAAACAGGTGAGGGCAATACTGGTATTCAAATGGCAATTGTATTTAATAGCCAATTTTCTGGTGGAGATGGACACTTTATGTCTCAACAGGAAGGCAATTTAGAAATATTCCCTTCCTTTGTACCTGCCTTAGCCTGTAGCCATATTACTGTCATTGGTAAAAGTTACGAAATTCAGTATTCATCGGAATTTCCAAATGGATATACAATAGTTGATGTTGTAGTCATAGAATTAAATTTACTAGAACTTTCGTTTGTAGGTCCATTGCATAATCATGTTATGCAGGAACTAACCCAACTTGGCAGTTTCCCGAATTTTTCAAACCAAGACGTTTACGATGTAGGGCAATTAGCAATTGAAACTTATTATCAACAAACCTATTCAGGTAGCATAGAAATGTTAAGTTATGGCGACTACTTGACTCAAGTCAATAATGTTTTAGCACAAGGAGAAGATATGAGTAGCTTTTTTACTGCATTAAAAAATGATGATAAAATTAACCAAGAACAACTTGATTTTCTTCTAGACATTAATACACTATTTCAAAATGCAAATAATGCAAATTTGCTTGCTGATAGTCTCTTTCAAATAGAACAAAATGTTGCAGCTTCTTCTGGATTAAATTTCAATCAACAAGCATTAATCTATGGTACGGCTGTTATTGGCAGAAATAGTGTTAATTATTGGTATTCTGGTTACAATAATCCAAATGACCCGTGGGAAGCAACTATTCCCGCTGCTAATAAACTGAAATGGTGGGAAAGGGGCTTAAGAGACTTAGCATGATTTACAGTAGGTTTTTTAGCAGGATTTCTTTTATCAGGCGGCAATCCTATTGTAGGAGGTGTAGGAGGAACTTTAGTTGGCACTGGTTGTTCAGCGACAGAAGTTTAACAAATAATCTATATTATAATCTAATGATTAGATTAGTATCATTTACAACGAAAGTGCTGACTTTTGTTTTACTATATTTACTAACTACAAAAGTCGTAATTGGTCAGAATGAGAATATTACTAAGATTTATATTGGAGGGTCTTTTGGTTTCAATGGTTATGGCTTAGCACAAAATGAAATTGAGGTTAAACCCTACGCAAAATTCAATTTAGATTTAGGCGCAACTATTCTATTTGATTTCTCAAATAAATACTTCATCAAATCAGGGATTAATTTCATATACTACCGCTCCCCTTTCATTAATAATATTTCAACTTATGATGAATTAATTCAAATCCCTGTTTTATTTCCGGTTTTTAGAGTAAAAGAAATTAATGAAAGCAACAATCTTATTCTTTCTATAGGTACTCAAATATCGATATTAGCAAGGCAAGGCATTGCAAATACTGGTGATAATAATTATCAAATATTACCCTCGTCATTTGGGGGATTTTACAAATTTGGCATTCTCTCTGAATTTGCAATCTACAGCAGAAAGAATAATAAATTTGTCCATTCCTATGGACTTAAATTCTCAATGGATTTAGAACCTCTCTATATTAAATCTAATAGCAGTTTAAAAATAAATAACACATACGTCACAGGTGGTATTTTCTATAATATTAATAGAAAGTCAATACACTAAATCAAAGTTAGATTAGCTTTACCCAACATCAGCAAATGATTTGGGACTATCTCACTAAGTGTGTAAGTTAAAAAAGTTAATGAAAAATTCTACTTTTGATTTGTACTAAAAAAGGGAAGCTTACAAAGAGATTAGGAGGATTATTTTTTTCATATGTAATTTATTCTAAGACATTTCTAAATTATAATTCGTTGCTTTATTAAAATTTATCATTACGGAATTGGTCTTCGGAGGGAAAATGCCCTATATCTAAAGTATAGTATTAGGTACTTGATTTATAATATGCTTTCGTTTTATTCAATAGCTATCAATTATACGTTTATTGATTAAAAGGTGCATAAAACGAAAACATATTATTTATGCTTAGCCGATAAAAACAACTCCTTCATTTTTCCTTTTTTTTACATCATTTTCTTTATAAACTATCTCTGTTCCATTGCATATTTTTTTGTAGGTTTGACCGCAGTAAAATGAAATATACAAGCTTATTTAGGAAAAAAACATTTGAACAAGGGATAGTTACAGATGATCAAAATCCAAATCAAGGAGGAGGATCAGATGGCTTTCAGAAAGAAGTAGCCCATCCTACCCATACAATGAAAAGGGTACTTACGGTGCGCGATCTAACCTTTTTTGGCATTGCAGCCATTATAGGAGCGGGAAGTTTTAGTAGCCTAGGTGGTGCAGTTTTTAGTGGCGGGCCAGGTGTT
>CANMPY010000186.1 GCA_947499775.1 Bacteroidota bacterium
TAGGCTGGTATGGCATACATACATTGAAACATTACCTTATTAATAGCTACACTTCTGGTAGTTTCGGGTGTGGTATTATCAATGGCTTTCAATATATCATAATATGCTTGCCCTTCGTCGTAGTTAGGTAAAAGAGGTTGTGCTGACCCAACACCCTGATATGAACCCATCACATAAATATAATGGCGACCACCATTTGCCAATATTCCTGTTCCACCATTGGCATAAAATCCGCCTTCTGATGTTGGATTCCATTTCATATCGCGGCCGTTATTTGAGTATTGTCTCGAATCTTCTCCAAATACAATATTCAATCGCTCTCCTGTTTCCACATTAATTGCGTATCCAGGAAACCAGCTTCGTCCATTTTCGCCAGCTATTTCTTTTCCTTCTTTATCTAGAGAGGCATGGGCTCTTAGATTGAATTTTTTATTTGAACCTTCGCTCAAAATATAATCATCGCTCATTTCAAGTACACATGCACGTGTCCATTTCGATTTATCGGCGGTAAGTACCAATTCGACACCTGATAAATGATTTAAACCCCAAGTACTATTAATTGGGGTGGCATCAAATGCTACACCCTGGATAGTAGTAGAACCATATTTGGCTCCTGCATTATTGGTAAATCGAGATGCTAATCGGTATGGAGCTATTCTTCCATTCCAAAGTCTTTCATAATTATCGTAAGGATCCATAGCCTCGCCATTAATGGCGTAATCATTTTCGGTTGGATCACTAAATGCATTGCCTTTTCCATTAGTCCCAGCATGTATCCAATTCCAAAATGGATTGCCATCAACATCTGGCATAGCAGTAAGCCATTCTTTTCCTTTTTCGGCAAATAACACGTCGCAACTTAGTGTTCCATTTGTTTCGTCAAGCATTGCATTACCAGGGTCTAAAACCTGATTAATTGTAACGGCCATTCCCCAATCAATTGGATTTTTCTTATTATAAAAATTGGAAGCTTTTAAAGTTGCAAGTTGTTCGTTATTAATATTAATCATGTATTCCGAAAACAATGTATCAGGTATTCCTCCTGGATTTTGTTTAATCATAATCCATTTTGTAAGTCTTGGATTTACACCTTTCTCACGTGTTCTTACATTAGTAGGTATAGAATCGGTTTCGATTAATACCACTTCAAAATCACCTTTAGGTACTTTTAGTGGATCAACAATCGATACATTAATTGGACCTTGACCAACTTCATATATTGGATTTGACATTTTGTACGGTGGATTTGAAATTATTTCTAACTCACTAGCACTTGTTAGGTCAATATTATTTCCTCCATTACCGCTACCTTCGATGCGCTTAATTCGTGGACCTACGCCATAACCACCGTTAACCTTGGCTCCACTAAATCGTGGTTCAGTATTACGAGGTGATGCTACCAAATTTTCAACTTCTCCTAAAAGGTATTGATCTTCACTACTTGTTGGATCAGCAGCATATGGGAAAATCATATAATAATAGGTCTTAAAGTTTACAAGCGATTTATTTGACCCAACTGCAAATGCATCTTCTGTTATAGATAATGAATGAACTAACCCTTTATTAGGCGATTCAATCATTAATTTTGGCAATCGCTGTCCTAAGCTTGCATCAAATGGTTTATTAACCAAACGTATAATGTTGTTCTTTAAATCGAATGTGGCAATTTCTCTCACTTTATCAATGTCTTCCAAATCTCCTGTTCCTATCGTTCCGTCTTTTGTTTGGTATATTCGATATCCCTCAAATTTATATTGCTGTTGCTTACCATTTTCGTCCAATACATTTTTGCTAAACGTTTCAATTCGCTTTGTATCGCCAATCATAAATATTAGCTCGTTGTCTAATTCTTGTACTTCGGTAACGGTCTTTTTGGGACCAATAAGTGGCACAAAACAATTATTAAACAAGGTTTGTGCTTTATCGCTCGCTAATTTTAACAAGGCTAACGAACCCTCTGCTCCGCCTGTACTGGCACGAGCCCAAACCACTCCTACTGTTAATTTATTTACCGCTCCAGCTTTAAGGGTAAAAGGACCACTGGTTTGCAAAAACCGTCTATCAGCTGGTGGATTACCAGCCGACCGTTCGTTCCAATTGCCACTAATACTAGGGTCGGTATCGAAAGGAAATAAATAATTAGTACAGTTTGTTCCTGTTCGGCCACTTTTAAAATCGGCAGTCATGCATTGTCCATTTTTCCAACGGCCAGTTAAATAATAATAATAATGAATCGGGCGTTCAGGGTTTCCATAAATGCTAAAATCATTATCATAGTAAACGAACTTACTCATCCCTAATTCAATTGCTGTATCTCTTCCATTTAATAAGGTATCCTTTTTGGGTCCTTCAAAAAAATCTAATCCAACAGTTGGTGGATTCAGGCCATAACCTAATATACCTTCATCATTATCGTCTCCGTTATAACAAAATCCTAAACTTCGTTTCACATCACAACCTACATAATCATCTTTATAATTTCCCAAATCCGCATCAACCCATTCACCAAAATACGTATTGAAAAGTGTACTTGCTCCACGGTTAATAATGCGTGTTGTATAAAAAGTCATATTGTTAATCTCATCATTCGACGAATAGGCAAAAGCCATTGTATGCAACTCTAAACCAATAGGAACTGCGCCAGATTCAGCATGGGTATTTCCTTTGTCGTTGTAAACAAAATAAAGCATTTCATGAGGTTGTGATTCTGGAGAGTTGTCAGCAGGGTCGCTTAATTTTTTTCCTCTACACTCATTTTGCAATACTGGATAATCGCCTCCTAAGGGATCGTATCGGCCGTTATTATTTGCATCAAAATATGGAGCCATTGCAGGAGCGTTAATGGTAGAATTTCCTGGCCATCCCGCTATATTTTCGGATAAGGATGGGGTACCATTAACAATATTAGAATAATGTTCAATAATTTCGTCTTTTGTTATTTTATAGATATTGTCCCATAACTTACACGTAACCTCATCTGTATTGGCTTGATTATCCAAAGGACCTGGCCAAAAATCGGAGCCACCTTGACGGTAAGTCATGGCCGCTAATTTCAAGCTACCTGTTCCGTTTTCGCCATCATATCCACCAACCCAAATTGCCCCCGAAAACAGGGAATGCTTTCGAACCGAATTTACATTTATGGCTATTTTAGGGATTTCATATTTTGGATTTGCAAGATCCCACCACATATCGCCGCCATTTTGAATTTTGGTACGCACATTATTTACATCCAAATCAGCACTTGCCGTCGCAGGTTCGCAAGAGGCAGCGTGTTTCATCAGCTTATGAGCTGAAGATTTGTTGATAAGCTTTGCGCCCTCATTTTCTCTTGCCATTGTAGATGTGGCAAAACCAAGAGCGAAAATTAATACCAGGATAAATTTTATATTTTTGGTCATATTATTATCGTTTATAAAACAAATTTTATGGGTTTACTATTTTATTAAATATTATTAAAGTTGAAATCTAACCCCAATTCTAATAGTTCGTGGAGCTGAATAATTAAATGGATTATTTACACTTATGTTATACAAATCGATGAAGGATTGTTGACTAGCTTGTTGTGAAATTTTTTGTTGACCTTCTGGTGAACTCAAATACCCATCATCATTAGGCAATCCTGAAAATGCATAAACGCCTTGAATAATTTTGCCGTTAAACAAGTTCTGAGCCCAAAGGAACACGGTCATACCTGTTACATTTATTCTATCTTCTTTAATGTGTTTTTTCTTAAATTCAAATGATCTACTAATATTCATATCCGCTTTAAATTGCCATGGCATTCTTGAACCATATGGATTTCCTTTTATTTGACTACGCGTTACAGTACCTAAGCCTGATTGTGCGGTAGCTGTAGGACTAAGATTTGCCGTATAAGGTGCTCCCGAACGAGCCAAAACTATAAAACTCGCTTCTGATCGTTCAAAAATTCGTTTTCCAAACCAAATTGGACCTTTATAGTCTTTCCCTCCTTCATAACCATATGTAAAGGTGGTATTGAAATTATGACGATAATCGACGTCTAATGGATACAAGGAGCGTAAATTTGGCTGATTGGCTTGAATCAAAGCCGATTGTGCATTAATATTTGATCCTGTTCCATCAGCAAAAAGCAAGGTGTAGTTTGCCGACATTTGGAAATTTTTCACGCCGCGATATTGGTATTCTACTCGGAAGGCTTTATTGGTTGAAAAATCAATATTAGCATAACTTGTGTACGAAATAGGATATGCCTGATTATAGCGATATTGTCCAAAATCATTTCGCACCTCGGAGTAAGACATAATTAAACTAATGGCCGATACATTACTCAGCTTTTGCTTATATCCCAATTCATACATGGTTTTAATACGTGGCTTTAGAGAAGCATTTGGCAAAAATCCACCTTGATTGGATTGTAAAAAGTAATATGAGCTTATTGGCGTAAATGTTGCTCCGTCGGTAGGACGTTGGGTTAACACATCGTAATTGGCAAAAAACAAAGCTTCCTTATTAATAGGGAATGAGAACCAAACACGTGGCAACACATTTACTTGAGGCTCATAATCTTTAAAGGCTTCTTTAACAATTTCCTTATTTTTTGCATCAAATAAATAAG
>CANMPY010000187.1 GCA_947499775.1 Bacteroidota bacterium
CGCATAACAGCTGATTGTCCGTTGATAGATTCAGAAATCATTAATCAAATTATTACTGAATTTAAAAACCGAAAGGTTGATTATGCAAGTAATGTTTTGCCTCCTACTTTTCCTGATGGTCTCGATACTGAGATTTTCACTTTTGCGGCATTAGAAAAAACGATGAAGGAAGCATCCAAACCACTGGAAAGAGAGCATGTTACTCCATATATTCGCGAATCAGGTTATTTCAGCATTGTTAATTTAAAAAATGAGTCTGATTTATCAAAGGAAAGATGGACGGTGGATGAACCAGCTGACTTTGAGGTTGTTGAGGGGGTATTTAAACACTTTTTCCCAAATGTTAATTTCAGTTGGTTAGATGTAGTATCACTATCTGTTACAAATCCCGAAATTTTTAAAGCAAATAAAAATTTAATACGAAATCAAGGCTATATGAAAAATAAATTTGAAGAAATAAAACTTCGAGAGATAACTAATTTCGAGGAATCTAATAAGTACAGGGAAAAAATCCATACACTGATACCTGGAGGGGCTCATACCTATTCGAAAGGAGATGACCAGTTTCCTCTTCTTTCTCCTGCAGCCATTAAATATGGTAAAGGATCCCATTTATGGGATATTGATGGTAATGAATATTTAGATTGTTCCATGGGATTAACTTCAATTAGTCTAGGACATGCTTACCTGCCTGTACTTGAAAGGATTAATGACGAACTTCAAAATGGTGTAAATTTTCAACGACCATCGGTGTTGGAAAAAGAAATGGCTGAGAAATTTTTGAGTCTTTTACCTCAACACGATATGATAAAATTTGCGAAAAATGGCTCTATTGTTACAACAGCTGCTGTAAAGCTGGCACGGGCAAAAACAGGTCGTAAATTGGTCGCTTTTCCTGGAGATCATCCATTCTATAGTTATGATGATTGGTTTATTGGAACTACACAATGTAACAAAGGTGTTCCAAGTGAATTTTCTGATTTGTCTGTAACATTCAAGTCATGTAACATCAATTCTCTACGTGAGTTGTTTGAAAAATATCCCGGCCAGATTGCTTGTGTGATTACGGAGCCTGAAAAAAATACATGTGGTAATGGATGTAATTGCAATACAGGTGTAGAACAATTTTTAAAAGAAGCAATTGAATTAACACACCAACATGGCGCACTTTTTATTATCGATGAAATGATAACTGGGTTTAAAACCGGCTTTCCAGGAACAATTTCAAAATACAATCTTGAACCGGATATGGCTACTTGGGGAAAAGGTATTGCGAATGGCTTTTCTTTCTGTGCATTAACTGGAAAAAAAGAAGTAATGGAATTAGGAGGGATAACTCAAAACGGAGAGGAAAAAGTATTTCTAATTTCTACAACGCATGGCGGAGAAACACATTCAATGGCTGCAGCTCTTGCCACTATTAAAGAATTTGAGGAAAAAGATGTTATTGGGCATCAAAAAACTATAGCATCAAGACTTATTGAGCTTTGTAATTATCTGATAACTAAACATGAATTAAATTCAGTAATTCAGTTAATTCCTTGTGACTGGATGCCGGCATTTGTGTTTAAAAATGCAAAACATGAAGTTTGTCAAGGATACCGAACTTTATTTTTGCAGGAAATGATAAAAAGAGGCGTTCTTTTCCAGGGCTTCTTTGTTCCTTGTTTTTCTCATTCAGAAGATGATATTTATTATTTCGCAAAAGCATTTGACGAATCTCTCGAAGTTTATAAAAAAGCCTTAGCGGATGGATACGAAAGATATCTTGTAGGTAGTCCGGCCAAAGCCGTATTCAGAAGAGTATTGTGAGAAAAAAAGTACAAATAAGGGCAGATGGAAGTTTGAGCCTTGGTTTAGGACATATTGTAAGGTGCTTTTCTTTTGCGCAAATGATTAGTTCAGATTTTGACATTGAATTCGTTTGCAAAGAAGTTCCCGAAAGCATTGCATACGAAATCAGGGCCAAAATGTTTGGTCTCCGGATAATTGCAGATGAGGCAGATCTTATAAGCGGGTTAAATCCGGGGGATATTGTGGTCCTGGATGGCTACGGATTTGATTTACACTATCAAACCCAAATAAAGGATCGGGGATGCATACTGGTGTGTATGGATGATGAGCACAATCAAAAATTCATTGCGGATCTCATAATAAACCATGCACCGGGAGTAAAGGTCAGTGATTACGATGCAAGACCGGATACAGAATTTGCATTGGGGGTCGACTATGCCTTACTTCGGCCTGATTTTTTGGAACAGGCAAAAAAAAAGCGGGTTGTTACCACAATTGAAACTGTCATGATTTGCTTTGGTGGTGCAGACTACCTTAACCTTACCGAGCAGACACTCAAAACGGTTTCCTGCATTTCGCATTTTAAAAGGATAGTAGTGGTCACGGGGCCTTCATATTATAATAAAGAAAGCTTGGAAAAGATTGTGGAATCAGACAACCGGATTCAGCATTACCATGATCTTAATGGAAAAAAAATGTTGGAAAGGATGTTAGATGCCGAATTGGCCATAATACCGGCCAGCGGTATTTTATTTGAAGCCTTATCTGTAGGATGCATTGTATTATCAGGTTATTATATAAGCAATCAAATGGATAACTATAACGGCTTTTTAAACTTACATGCATTTTTGGATGTAAAAGATTTTCAAAAAAAGAATTTGGATAAAGTACTTACAGAACTGAATACCTCCCGGTTGAAGCGTCATCTGATTGATGGTAACAGTGATAAAAGAATGCTTCAGAAAATCAAATCATTAGTATGATTATCCAGGTATTGGTAGATAACGAATATTCATGGATAGTGCCGTTTGCGAAAAAGCTGGTGGATGAGTGTATAAAGAACGGGCACAAGGCCGTCCTGCTACATAAACATAATGAAGTGATGCAGGGTGATATACTTTGTTTATTGTCTTGTGAGAAGTTGTTTCGTAAACTGGAATTAAATAAACACAACCTGGTAGTTCATGAAAGTGCGTTACCAAAAGGCAAAGGATGGTCGCCGCTTACCTGGCAAGTGCTGGAAGGAGCAACAGAAATACCTGTTACTCTTTTTGAAGCTGCTAAAGAAGTAGATGCGGGACTTATATATAATCAGAAAAGCATAAAACTTGGTGGGCATGAATTAGTCAACGAACTAAGGTGCATGCAAGGGAACGCTACCGTCGAATTGATAATCGATTTCGTATGGAATTTCCCCAATAATGTAGGGAAAGAACAAGAAGGTACCAGTACCTATTATCGTAAACGGGTGGCAGAAGACAGCAGGATTGACATTACTAAAAGTATTGAAAGCCAATTTAATCTATTACAAATAGTAGATAATGACAAGTACCCCGCTTTTTTTGAATACAACGGATTCAGGTATAAAATAGCGATAAGCAAGATCGAAGACCAATAATATTTTTAAAAGAATAAAAATGAAAACAATAAAAACCAGGGTTCACAATATTTCAAAACTTGACCCTTGTTATGTGATTGCAGAAATAGGCAGTAATCATAACGGGAGCTTTGATTTGGCATGTGAAATGATTGAAAAAGCGGCTGAAGCAGGGGTTAGTGCAGTAAAGTTTCAAACTTTTAAAGCGAGTAATCACTACTCAAAAAAGACGCCAAAGATCAGTCTATATAAAGAGAATATTTATGATCTTATTGAAAAACTGGAAATCGATCGGAGCTGGCATTCAAAATTAGCAGAAGTCTGTAAAAAAAATGGCGTAGACTTTTTGGATTCTCCCTGTGATACTGAAGCGATTGGTATCGCTGTAAGTGTTGGGATGCCTATTATCAAAGTGGCTTCTTTTGATATGGTTGATGTAAGATTGATAAATGAAATCAGCAATACAGGCAAAGCCGTTATGTTCTCTGCAGGTATGTGCACGATGGCTGAAATTGAAACAGCTGTTAACATATGTCGGAAAAATGAGAATGACAATATTATAATACTGCAATGCACGTCTATATACCCGGCACCAATAGAACTTTCTAACCTTGCCGCTATGTCAACCATAGAAAAAGCTTTTGGCGTTATTACCGGCTACTCAGATCATACGCTTGGCGATCATATTGCCTGTGCTGCAGTTGCTATGGGAGCCAAAGTAATAGAAAAGCATTATACATTAGACAGGACCATGAGCGGGCCTGATCATATTTTTGCCATTGAACCCCATGAGCTTAAAGGAATGGTCACTAAAATAAGAGATATTGAAATGGCCATTGGTGATGGAAGAAAAAATGGACCGCGAGAGGCAGAAATGGAGTTTTATAAAAATGCACGCAGAAGCATCCTTGCTGCACGGAATATTGAGCAGGGAGAAATTATTCAGGACAGTGATATCGTAATCAAAAGGCCGGGATATGGTATCCCACCATCTATGATTAATCTTGTAGCCGGTAGGGTTGCCAAAATAAACATCGAAGCTGATACACCAATAACATGGGAAATGATATGAAAATAAAATTGCTTGTTTCTGGCCTAGGGGGATCGTTGTTTCCCTATTTACATGAAAAACTGAAAGACAAATTTGAACTTTTTTACGTAGATGGCGACGAAC
>CANMPY010000188.1 GCA_947499775.1 Bacteroidota bacterium
TGCAACCTCATCCCTTAACACTTTTGGTAAAGAATTGATCTCAATTTTTAAAGTGGTGTTTGTCATGTTGTAAAGTTATGCAAAGTAAATAATTTTTCATAAAAAAATCCCGAACCTCTCAGCTCGGGATTTTTTTTATAAGCATATTTGGTGAAAGTTTAAAACATCCCCCTACCCCCTTCGCCAACGCTCAAAAGCCTGCACACAAGGGGGACTTTTTTACATCATTCCATCCATACCCCCTGGCATTCCGCCATGGCTATGTGGTTTGTCGTCTTCTGGCTCATCAGCCAAAATACAATCGGTTGTAAGAAGCATGGACGCTACTGAAGCAGCATTTTCAAGGGCTATACGACCTACTTTAGTTGGGTCAATAACACCTGCAGCAATTAGGTTTTCATATACGTCAGTACGTGCATTAAATCCGTAATCGCCTTTTCCTTCTTTCACTTTTTGAATTACTACTGAAGGCTCGCCTCCTGCATTGGCTACAATTTGACGTAATGGTTCTTCAAGCGCTTTGCGGATAATGGCAATACCTGTAGTTTCATCATCATTTGTACCTTTCAATCCTACTAAAGCATCAAGGGCACGAACGTAAGCAACACCACCACCGGCAACAATACCTTCTTCAACAGCAGCACGTGTGGCGTGAAGCGCATCGTCAACACGGTCCTTTTTTTCTTTCATTTCTACTTCACTTGCAGCACCAATATATAATACAGCAACACCACCGCTTAATTTAGCAAGACGCTCTTGCAGTTTTTCACGATCGTAATCGCTTGTTGTAGATTCGATTTGTGATTTTATTTGATTGATACGTCCTGAAATAGCTTCTTTTTCACCTGCACCATTCACTAAAGTTGTGTTGTCTTTATCTATTGAAACTTTTTCAGCTGTACCTAGCATTTCAATTGTTGTGTCTTCAAGTTTATAACCTTGTTCTTCGCTAATTACGGTTCCTCCAGTTAATACAGCAATATCTTGTAACATTTCTTTTCGTCGGTCACCAAAGCCTGGAGCTTTTACTGCTGCTACTTTTAATGAACCACGTAAACGGTTTACAACTAAAGTTGCTAAGGCTTCGCCTTCTATATCTTCTGAAATAATTAACAATGGTTTCCCGGTCTGAACAGTTGCTTCCAATATTGGAAGTATTTCTTTCATATTGCTAATTTTCTTATCGTAAATTAAGATGTAAGGGTTGCTTAATTCGGCAAGCATTTTTTCAGTATTGGTTACAAAATATGGCGATAAGTATCCACGATCGAATTGCATACCTTCAACTGTTTTTACTTCAGTTTCAGTTCCTTTAGCTTCTTCAACCGTAATTACGCCATCTTTTCCTACTTTTTGCATTGCATTGGCAATTAATTCACCAATTTTTTCATCGTTGTTAGCCGATATCGAAGCCACTTGTTTAATTTTTGTGTATTCGGTTCCAATAACTTCGCTGTTATTTTTAAGGTGTTCAATTACTTTTCCAACGGCTAAATCGATGCCGCGTTTCAAATCCATTGGATTTGCACCTGCTGCAACATTCTTTAAACCTGCTGTAACAATTGCTTGTGCCAATACTGTAGCTGTTGTAGTGCCATCTCCAGCTAAATCTGCTGTTTTGCTGGCTACTTCTTTTACCATTTGTGCACCCATATTTTCAACTGGGTCTTTTAATTCTATTTCTTTAGCTACAGTAACACCATCTTTTGTGATTGCTGGACTTCCGAATTTTTTACCGATAACTACGTTTCTTCCTTTTGGGCCTAAAGTTACTTTAACTGCATTTGCTAAAGCATCTACTCCGCGCTTTAAACCTTCGCGAGCTTGTACATTAAATAATATTTGTTTTGCCATTGTTTTAAGTTGTTAATAATGTTGAATGAAATTTTAAACGATTGCAAGAATATCAGATTCACGCATGATAAGGTAATCTTTACCTTCTACTTGTATTTCTGTTCCTGCATATTTACCAAATAATACGGTATCGCCAGGTTTTACAGTTACAGGCTCATCTTTTTTGCCTGGTCCTGCAGCTACAACAGTTCCTTTCTGTGGTTTTTCTTTGGCAGTATCTGGAATGTAGATACCCCCAGCGGTTTTTTGTTCGGCCGGTGCGGCTTCAACTAATACTCGGTCGGCTAATGGTTGAATGTTCATAGTTTGTTTTATTTTTTTTTACAATTTCATTTATTGCATATGGTATGCCAATAATCTTTGGGTATTTATTAATGTTTTATAAAGTCAATTTGTCATATTATATGACAATGTATGAATCTCAATATTACATAATAACTTTGAATTATCCGTTAAGATTTCGCTGTCGGATAGCTTCGTAAATGATTATGGCGGCTGAGTTAGCTACATTCATTGAATCTACTTGGCCAAACTGTGGTATAATAATATTTTGAAATCCGCTTTTGAGCCAAATATCTTTTATGCCATTAGCCTCTGATCCAACAACGATAGCCGTTGAATTTGTAAAGTTTTGATTGGTATATGAAGTGGCTGATTCAAGATAGGTGACTAAGGTAAGAATTCTGTTCTTTTTTAACCAATTTACGGATTCTTCAGCCGTTGTAACTATTATTTTTTTGGTAAAAACTGCTCCCAAACTAGAACGAATGCAGTTTGGGTTAAAAATATCGGTTTGCGGATCGCAAACTATAATGGCATCAACACCTGCAGCGTCGCAGGTTCTTAACATTGCGCCAAGGTTTCCGGGCTTTTCTACCGAATCAATAATTAATAGCAATAAATTTTTTGAAGTATCTATTGCTTCAAAATTGCTTGAAGATGGGGTTATTAAGCCTAATACATTTGGTATGCCTTTGCGGTACACTAAACTATCGAATACTTGGGGCGCAACATCAATGCAAGGGCTGTCTTGGGCTAAACTTAATTTTTCTACGAGTTCTGTTTCGGAGATATACTTACTGCAATACAGTATTTTTTGCACCACTAAGCCACTGCTAATTGCTAATTGACATTCCCTTAACCCTTCAACCAAAGCAATATTTTGCTTGCGTCGTTCTCGGTTTTTATCAAGCTTTTGAATTTGCTTAATTAATGGGTTTTGAAAACTGCTTATGGGCTCCATATCGGCAAAGGTAAATGGTTTATATTTTTGAAATTAGATTTTCAATTCTAGTACTCTATTAATACCCATTATTTCATGCCCTGTAATTTCTTTAAAATAGGTTATTAAGGAAAGTTGAAATTCGGCAAAACTATTTTTTTGACCTTTTGTTTCTACTATATAATTGATAAGTATTTTTCCTTGATGCGAGATGAGTGATTTGAGTTTTGATAAAAATTCTGGCGTATTAATAAGCGATGCAACCTCCATGTCGATAAATAAATCAACAATAATTAAATCAAATTCTTCATTTAAGGTATGAATAATCTCAAATGCATCTCCTTGTATGATTTTTGTTTTATCGAGATTCAATAGTTCCCAAAATTTTAAACATTCTATAACTACAGGATCTATTTCTATGGCGGTAATTTTAGGGTAGATGCCATACTGTCGTTGCATAATATCAATAACACTGCCTGCGCCTAAGCCAAGCACTAATACAGATTTTGGATTAGAATTTTGTAGATCTATGAGTTCGAAAGCATCTTCAAAAACCTGGTGTAAACTGCCATAACTATAATTGGCGTTAGTAGTATTGAGTAACAGTTTGCCGGCTTCTAATTGTATGCAAAGTCCTGGATTAAAATTGGAATGAATTTTTTTGACGGTAATCAAATAAAAATAAGAAAGAAAATATTTCAACCAATACACTTTATTTTTCAAGAGTAACACTTGAGTAGGGGTGTTTGGATAGTGTTGTTTTTCTTGCATTATTATGCTTTATTTAAGATGCATCACGGTTTATTCTAAAATCGGAACAGAATTATAGACGATGTGATTAGGATAGAAATTAAAATTTATTCTTCCACATCATACTTTCAACAGGTTTAACCGTACGCTTGCTGTATTTTGAGTTTGATTTTTTATTATATAGGGTTTCAACGTCGCCTTCTACCAAAAAATAAATTAATTGTCCAATGGCCATTCCTCTATAAATACGAACTGGTTGGGTGCATGAAATTTCTAAGGTCCATGTATTGCAAAATCCAACATCGCCTTTTCCAGCAGTAGCGTGAATATCAATTCCCAATCTTCCTGTACTCGATTTACCTTCTAAAAAAGGAACATGTTTATGTGTTTCGGTATATTCTTCTGTTACCCCTAAATAGAGTATTCCTGGCTGCAAAACGTATCCATCTAATGGGATTTCGAACAAATCAATTTTGTTGTGAACTCTAGCATCTAATACCCTGTCCTTATAGCATCCTAAGTATTTTCCGAGATGAACATCGTAGCTATTGGTGCCAAGGCATTCTCTTCGGAATGGCTCAATTAACAGAGTGCCTTTATCTATTTCTTCTAGAATTTTGAGGTCGCTTAATATCATTTTTTTGGTGGGTGCAAATTAATAAAAGTAACGAATTGCTGACTATGTTTTGAAAACAAATCTGTGAATATTATTAATGCGTTCAAGGCAATTTATTTTCAA
>CANMPY010000189.1 GCA_947499775.1 Bacteroidota bacterium
GGAAATGGAATTTAACTCCTTTGAGGGATGGAATACATACCAGGAAACCAAACTCAGGGAATTGTTGGTTCACTCTTATCAAACCGTTCCTTATTATAAAAACCTCTTCGAAAATTTATCAATTACCGAAAATGACCTTAGAAATTTTACTTTAGACAAATTAAGTACTTTGCCCCTGCTCGAAAAAGACACCTTCAGAAAAATAGGAACTACCGAGTTAATATCATCCAACCGCGAACCAAAAGGGGAGTTTATAGCCAGCAGCGGCAGCACCGGAACACCAACCGAAACCCTGTTTTCACTTAGAATGCACCAAAAGTATTTTGCCATTTACGAATCGCGGGTTAATAATTGGGCCGGGATCAATTATACCCTTCCAAGAGGGGTAATAGGTGGAAGACAAATTATTAAAAAAGGGATTTACCAAGGACCATTTTACCGTTATAATGCCATTGAAAAGCAAGTGTATTTTTCAGCCTATCATATTTCGGCCACTTCCATTGAAAATTATTTGGAAGGCATGCGAAAGCATAATATAGAATATATGACCGGCTATGCCATGTCCAATTATATTTTGGCCAGTTTTATTGAAAAAATGGGTTTAGAAGCACCTAAACTAAAAACTATAAAAACGTCCAGTGAAAAATTAACGCAGGAAATGAGGGACACCTTTCAACGGGTTTACGGGTGCAAAACCTTTGATGCCTATAATGGTGTAGAAGCCTGCAATCTAATTTCGGAATGTGAACATGGAAAACTACACATTGTACCCGACGTTGGTATTGTGGAAGTTTTAAATGAAAAAGGAAAGCCATGCCTTCCCGGAGAAATTGGAGAACTAATTTCTACCGGATTGCTCAATTTTGATCAGCCACTCATAAGATACAGAATGGGAGATTATGTAAAGCTTAGCGACGAACAATCATGCAAATGCGGAAGAAATATGATTATAGTGGATGAAATTATCGGGCGCATTGAAGATGTTGTGATAGGATTTGATGGCCGGGAAATGGTGAGATTTCATGGCATTTTCATAAATATTAAACCGATTGCGGCCAGTCAGGTTATTCAAAACAGTTTGAAGAATTTTGAAATTAAGCTTGTTATTTCTGAACCCTTAACGGACGCCGACTTTGAATTAATAAAAACCCGCATGGAATCTCAGCTTGGGGAAATATATCTGAAGATTAGTATTGTTAATTCTATCCCCAGTGGGGCTAATGGCAAATTTAAAGCGGTTATATCACATGCTAAAACAAGCGACCCGAGCCATTTAAATATATGATAATGAACCTAACTCCGCCTTTTAAGGCGGAGAATTAAAAATAAGTATAATAGGGCTTTAGCCATGAAAAAAATGGTTGAAGCCTTCTCATATAGTCGACCGCTGCACCTTCATAAATGGCGGAGTTATATGCATCATTAATTAACTCCGCCTTTTAAGGCGGAGAATTGAAAATAAGTATAAGAAGGCTTTAGCCTTGAAAATATAATATGCCATTTGTAAAAGTAATGATTCACGCGGTTTGGAGTACCAAGAGTCGTTACCCCTTTTTAACAAAAGAAATTAAGGATAAGGTAATATCCCATATCAGGGAAAATGCCAAAAAACAACAAATTTTTATTGACAAGTTGAATGGACATACAGAACACTTGCACTGTTTATTTGGATTAAATGCTGACATTACCATTGCCAAAACTTTACAACTTATCAAAGGAGAATCTTCCCATTGGATTAATAAACAAAAACTAACTAATATAAAGTTTGAATGGGCGGATGAATATTTTGCGGTTTCAGTAAGTGAATCATTATTAGATAAAGTACGAGCATATATTGAGGGTCAGGAAGAACATCATAAAAAGATTACGTTCATTCAGGAATATGAAGAGTTTATTAAGAAATATAACTTTATAAATCACGGCTAAAGCCTCTATACAATCGTCAATCTTCCCCGCCATAAATGGCGGGATTATTAGAAATTGATAGGTCTATGAATGAGCAATGCAAGTAAAATTTAACTCCGCCTTTTAAGGCGGAGAAATTGAAAAAAAAATAAGAAGGCTTTAGCCCTGAAACAGAATAAAAAATATCATGACTAAAGCCTTAATGAAATCTGATAACTCCGCCGCCATAAATGGCGGAGTTAATTGTAAAATCCAAGCCATTTAAATATATGATTACAATTATTGATTATGGGATGGGTAATGTGGGTTCGATAAAGAACATGATAAAAAAAATTGGGTACGATGCCATTATAAGTTCGAACAAAAACGATATAGACAATGCATCGAAACTAATATTACCAGGTGTGGGCCGCTTTGATACAGCCATGGAAAATTTAAATTCACTGGATCTTTCAGAGTTACTAAAACAAAAAGCGGCGGAGGATACTCCTTTATTAGGTATTTGCCTGGGTATGCAGCTTTTGGCAAACAAAAGTGACGAAGGAATTATTGATGGACTTGGACTTATACCCGGAGAGGTTAAAAAATTTAATCTTCAGGCTCCGTTTAAGGTTCCCCACATGGGCTGGAATGAAGTGAATTACAGTAAAGAATCCATTTTATTTAAAGGATTTCAGCAATTTGAAGAAGCCCGGTTTTATTTTGTTCATTCTTATTATTTCCAATGCACCTCAAAAGAAAACAGCATTGGAGAAACCACCTTTTCGCATACGTTTACTTCTGCTGTGCAAAAAGGAAATATATTTGGGGTTCAGTTTCATCCAGAAAAAAGCCATATTTTTGGTATGGAACTATTGAAGAATTTTGCTGATATATAATTGGAAATTCCAAGGATGAAATTTCAAATTTCAAAATCGGCTTAATGCTTGGATCTTGAAACCTGGGACTTGAGTCTTGGGTCTTGGGTCTTGAAATTTGGGCTTTGGGTCTTATAATTTATTTTACTAATGAAAAGAGCAAGGGTAATTCCTGTACTGCTATTGCAAAATAACGGTTTGTATAAAACCGTAAAATTTGACAAGCCTAAATATATTGGTGACCCAATAAATGCAGTTAAACTGTTTAATGACAAGCAATGCGATGAATTAATATTGCTTGATATTTTAGCTTCAAAGCAAGACAAAGAAATAAATTTTAAACTGATTGAAGAAATAGCCTCCGAATGTTTTATGCCATTGGCTTATGGTGGAGGAGTTAGCAAAATTGAACACATAGAAAAATTACTTAAAATAGGAATTGAAAAAATTATTCTTAATTCTGTTTTACTCTCCAATATTGAGTTTATGGAAACCGCAGTAAAATATTATGGCAGTTCAACCATTGTAGCTTCTGTTGATGTTAAAAAAAATCTATTCGGAAAATATCAATTATACAGCCACTCGGGCAAAAAAATTCCTGATGTTCCCTTATTGGATTTTTTGAAAGCTATTGAAAAGAAAGGTGCCGGTGAATTAATGATTAATTCGGTTGATTTAGATGGGATGATGACTGGCTATGATACTAAGTTGGCCCAAACCGTGAGTGAATCCCTTTCAATCCCAACCATAATTTGCGGAGGGTGCAATAGTTTTGAAAATATCAAAAATATCTTTTTAACAACCCATATTTCAGCCGCTGCTGCTGGAAGTTTTTTTGTATATCATGGCCCTCATAAAGCGGTTCTGATAAATTATCCAATGCCTAAACAAATAAGTGAAATAAGAAATTGAGCCTATGAAATACCCATCAGAATTTTTCACAACAGGTCATACAAAATTTATGGGTATTCCATATGACCTTAAATTAAAAAACAGATAATTACTGCATATGAAAAAAGATGAGTACAGAATTTGCACCAAAACGGTTATGGACACCCTTGCTGATCCAGACATAACCTTTGATGAAAATGGGGTATGTAATTATTACCACGAGTTTTCAAGAAAGTTGAAAATAAGGGTTCCTGAAACCGAAGAAGCAAAAAAACGATTAGAGAAGATTGTTACCAATATTAAAAAATTAGGTAAAGGAAAAGCTTACAATTGCATTATAGGAGTGAGTGGCGGTATGGATAGCACTTACACAGCATTGCTTGTAAAACAATTGGGATTGCGGCCCCTGGCAGTGCATTTAGATAATGGCTGGAACTCGGAATTGGCAGTAAAAAACATTGAGAATATTCTTAACAAACTTGAAATTGATCTATACACAGAAGTATTGGATTGGGAAATGTTTAAAGACCTCCAGCTTTCGTTTTTAAAAGCTTCAACCCCCGATAGTGAAATCCCAACCGATCATGCCATCTTAGCCATTCTTTATGGAATAGCGGATAAATATGGGGTTAAATACATTATTAGCGGAATGAATTTCCGAAATGAAGGAATGCTCCCTCCATCATGGGCCAGAGGTTATTTGGATTGGAAATATATCAGTTCAGTTCAAAAATTATTTGGAACACAAAACATTCAATCCTTTCCGCATTTAACCATTTCAAAATTTTTGTATTTCAACCTGGTAAAAAAAATAAGAAGCATTTCTTTTTTAAATTATATAGATTTTAATAAAACAAAGGCAATGGAAATCATTCAAAAGGAATTAGACTGGACTGAATAT
>CANMPY010000190.1 GCA_947499775.1 Bacteroidota bacterium
CTCAAGTTAGGAACCACCACCAATAGCTATGGTTTTTATTCCATTACCTTACCTCAAGATACATTTACCTTAATATTTAGCTATATCGGTTTTGCAAAACAGGTTAAGAAAATTGTATTAAATCAAAATATAGAATTAACCGTTGAATTGGAAAATTCAATTGAGCTAAAGGAAGTTGTTATTAGAGGGCAATCAAATACCATAGCCGACAAACCTCAAATGAGTACCATTGATATTCCAATTAAACAAATCAAAGATATCCCGGCATTGTTAGGGGAAAAAGATGTGTTTAAAGTTATTCAATTGCTTCCGGGGGTGCAAAAAGGCACAGAAGGGCAAAGTGGATTATATGTGCGAGGGGGAGGTCCCGATCAAAACCTGATAATTTTAGACGATGCACCTGTGTATAATGCCCAGCATTTGTTTGGTTTCTTTTCGGTTTTTAATGGCGATGCGCTAAAAAGTGTTGAGCTAACCAAGGGCGGGTTTCCGGCAAGGTATGGTGGCCGCTTAAGCAGCGTGATCGACATGCAAATGAAAGATGGAAATAAGCAAAAATATACCGGCGAATTTGGTATTGGAGCCATTGCTTCCAGAGGAATTTTGGAGGGGCCAATAAAAAAAGGGAAATCGTCCTTTTTAATTTCAGCAAGGCGCACCTATTTTGATATAATAACACAGCCATTTATTGCTATTGCCTCTGATGGTACAACGCGCGGCGGCTATTATTTTTATGATTTTAATGCCAAGTGTAATTTTGAACTTTCCAAAAAGGATAAACTTTTTATAAGTGGATATTTTGGAAAGGATAAGCTCTATCTCAAATACAGCGATGAATATGATAATGGGAATGGTGGAATTGATAAGTCGACCGAAAATGTAGATTTTCATTGGGGCAATGCCACAGGAACTGCACGATGGACGCACCTAATTAGCAATAAACTTTTCCTTAACACATCGGCCATTTATTCGCAATACCAGTTTGGCATAGGGGTAGAAAGCAAGTTCAATGCTGAAAGTTTTAAGCTTAGTTATTTTAGCGGTATCTATGACATAACGCTTAAATCAACACTTGATTATATTCCCAATCCAAAGCACACCATCAAAACAGGGGCTTTAATTACGCGCCATTTATTTACGCCAAGCGCTTTTGCTATTAAAAGTTCAGAGTTCCCAAATGAAAATATCGATAAGAAGAATAAAATAGAAGCGATGGAAGGTGGATTATTTGTAGAAGACATTTGGAAGGTGGCAAAAAAAATATCTCTCAATCCGGGTTTGCGGCTCACATCATTCACCCTTGTTAAAGGGGGCAAAACATACTTCAATGCCGAACCTCGGTTTTCGGGTAATTATGTAATTATTCCTGGCTTAGCGGCTAAAATTTCATGGGCTACTATGAATCAATACATTCATTTGCTAAGCAATACTGGCGTTGGGCTTCCTACCGATTTATGGGTACCGGCCACCGAAAAAATAATTCCACAACGCAGCCATCAACTTGCAGCAGGATTAGCTAAAGACTTATACGATCAAGGCTTAACTTTATCGCTCGAAGGGTATTATAAAGCCCTGCAAAATATTATAACCTATAAAGATGGCGCTACTTTCATACAAGTAGCCGATCAATTAAATGGAGGAGCTGCCGATGAGGTGGACTGGCAGAATAATATAACCCGAGGAAATGGAAAAAGTTATGGCCTTGAGTTTTTTGTACAAAAAAAAGAAGGGAAGTTTACAGGCTGGGTGGGTTATACCCTAAGTTGGACCAAGGTGCAATTTGCCGAAGTTAATTTTGGTAAAGAATATTACCCTCGCCACGATCGTCGGCACGACTTGTCAGTTGTAGGCATTTATGAAATAAAGGAAAATATGGTTATTTCGGCTACGTGGGTATATGGAACCGGTAATGCCATAACCCTACCCCAATCTGAGTTTGTTGGTGGATCGCATATACCCGGACAAAGCGGGGTTGGCACATTGGCCAATTCAATGGTTAATAGCCTATTAGTAACCGAATATGGTGGGAAAAATGTTTCGCGCATGGCTCCTTATCATCGCGCTGATATTGGATTTCAGATGAGTAAAGTTAAAAAAAGAGGCAAACGCATGTGGGAATTGAGTTGTTATAATGTATACAATAGAGCCAATCCTTTCTTTTATTATGTAGGTACAAAGGGTTATAAAGGAATTTTAGGAGGCGGTTTTTCGAGCAATAACCAAGAACGCGAGCTCAAGCAGGTGAGTTTATTTAGGATTATTCCTACCATTACATATTCATATAAATTTAAATAAAATGTACAAAATGAAATATACCTTTCTAAATAGTTTTGCTACACTTATTGGGCTGTTGGTCTTAATGGGTTGCGAAGATGTGGCAACAAACGTAAAAATGCCTCCAGCTGAGAAAAAAATTGTGGTTCAATGTTTTATATCGGCTGACGATGAAATAATAAAAGCAATGGTAACTTGGAGCAAGCCGGTTTTGGGAACCACAGTAAATGCCGAGCCTGAAGTGATTATGGATGCTAAAGTTGAAATTGATGGTGGAGGAAATAAAGAAACACTGAAATGGGATGCCACTTCAAAACTATACCAATTAGATTCTTCCTTCTTTAATATAGAAGCAGGCAAAGCCTATACGCTAACGGTTACCTTGCCCAATGGCAAAAACGTATCGGCCAGTTGTGTGGTGCCCGCTTCCAAAAACACAAGCCTAGCCCTAACCCATAGGGATACCCTGCTTAGCGATTTTGGAGGCTTAGAAATTACTTGCACCTTTAATTATAAAGACCATGACGGCTTAAATACAAATTATTATAGACTCGAAGGCCATGCCATTTATCCAAATCCATGGGATGATCATTCTGTAAATGGGGATTTTAAAAAAGATACGGAATTAAAAGCGTCAAACACCTATAAAGTAATGTATTACGAGGATAATTTTGATAAACCCGAAAAAGTAAAGGCTTGGATAATTAATTGTGATTTGAATTATTTCGAATACCATAAAACCTTGCAAGGGGCACAGTACAATATGGGGTTGTTTAGCGAGCCCAGCATTGTGTATTCAAATGTAAACGGGGGATTAGGATGCTTTGGTGCATACTGTTCTTTCGAAATTGAAGTGAATCTATAGGGGTTTTGCCTATCTCGTTTACCCTTTAGGTAGGCATACTGTAAAAAAGTGAATTGCTAATTTAGAGTGGGGGTAATTACAACTTGAATATTTTCTTATATATCTGTTTTTCATATCCATAAATTTTTAAAAAATAGATTCCTGATGGTATGTTGCTCAAATTGAATGTAAAAGAATGGCCGTGTTTGGTGTATTGCGGTAAAAGAAATTCCTTCCCATTGATATCGAATAAAGAAAAACAGTCAAACCCATCGATGGTTGAAGGAACCGAAAGGATTAAATAATCGTTTACAGGATTTGGCGATAGGACTATGGAAAGCGGATTAAGGCCGTTGGCTTGGTTAATACATAATTTGTCTGCAACAGAAATATCCCAACTATACCAACAATTAAAGGTGTCGATGGCCCGTATTTTATAATAACCTTCGCCCGGTATGATAAGGGTATCGCCAGTAAGTACGGTATTACTTTCAACCTGCTTGATAGTTTTAGGATGCAAAAATTTAAGCTGAGTACCACGGCAAATAATTGTATCGGCAGGAAGATTCCAAAAGGGTTTTTGGGGTTGCCAAACCGTCAAGGAATCTTTGTATTGGCAATATGAATGAATTGCAGTAAACACATATTTTCCGGTATTTGTAAGCTTTCTTGAATCGCCAAAATATCCATCGGCCCATTGATAGGTGCTTGTTTTTAATAATTGTATTTGAATAGTTTTTCCAGAACAAACCATAAAATTATACTTTAATTGTATGGGTTTGGTAATAAGCGTTGGTTTTAAAACGAATGCTTGAAAGCAATGGTTGCTATCCTCAATGCTTAAATTACAACTATCTTTTTTGGTTAGGTAATAGAACGAAGAATCGATTTCTCGGTTATTGATATACCATTTTCTGCATAAAGCAGGTTTAAAATAAAGGTAGGGAGAATAATCGCAAAACTCGGGTTGCGTATTGAGGGTATAGTTTGGTGAGATAAAATTTTCAATACGTGCGGTGTCTAAAATTGAGCATCCTGCCGAGTCGGTTACTTGAACCCTCACAGTCCCTTTTTTAGCTTTAAATGTATCCTGTTGGTTAGCCGAGGAGTTGTTCCATCTGTATTGGGCAAATATTGGCTTTATTTTTAAGGTTATTTCATTCTCCTTACAAATGGTATACAAGCTGTCGAGGAGGTTTTTTGAAGTGGAATGCGTTACCAATGTTGTATCAGACATAAGGCACCCAAACGTCGAAAAAACATCAAGGGTGTATAACCCTTTTTCGGATATGCGTATTGAATTTCGTGTCGAAATTTCAACATTATCTTTTTTCCATATAAAACGTTTCGCTTGGTAATTTGCAATTAATTGCAAGGTGTCGGTTTGGCACAAATGCACTGTTGGCGGCAGGTTTGGATTGCTTATGGAGTCAAT
>CANMPY010000191.1 GCA_947499775.1 Bacteroidota bacterium
ATGTATAGGTAAAATCCGAATTGGGTAAAGCATTAACCGTAACTCGTTTAACTATTGAATCTCCACACCCATCCTTAACTATTGCCACTAATGTAACATCAAAGTCTTGAGTTCCACTAATTTTATAAATGTGTTTCGGGTTTTCCATTGTAGACGTATCTCCATCCCCGAATTTCCATCTGTAAATTGACGCTGATTGTGATTTATTTTTAAAAATGACCGAATCATTTTGGCAAACATCATTTACATCAAAATCGGCTTTACCTTGTTGTTTTACATCTACATCTTTAATTAATGAATCTTTACATCCCTTATCGGAAACGATGCTAAGTTTTACTTTTTTTGTTCCTACTATTTTAAAGAAGTACGAAGGGTTTTGCAAAGTTGAAGTACCTTCATTATTAAAATCCCAAATGAATGAAGTAATAGGATTACTTCCTTTATATTTAAAGTTAGTATAACTCAGGTTGCATGCTGGCCCCCAGTTGAAGTCTGCTTTGGGATTAGGATAAATCAGGATTGTTTTTACGATAGAGTCCACACAATTGTTTATAGTTGTACTTGTCAGTTTTATTGTATAAAAGGTGTCTTTTGAATAAACTTTATTGTAAATATTTTTTAGGGCACTTGATGTTTTATCGCCTAAATCCCATCGGTAATTGATAGCACCTGTATCTTTGGTAATGTTATAAAAATCAAAACTGTTGTCATTCAAACACTGGTTTGATTTATTAGGAATAAAATTAACATCAGTTTGACTATAAACCTTTACTGTTTTACTGATAGAATCCTTGCAACCTATTTTGCTTTGAGAAACTAACTTTATGGAATAAGTGCCGGCATTGGGAAATGATTTTTTAGCCAAACTATCCTTCAAAGTGCTTGCATCATAAAAATAGAATGTAGATTGTTCACGGCCATCGCC
Organism: Bacteroidota bacterium; assembly: GCA_947499775.1. GTDB lineage: Bacteria > Bacteroidota > Bacteroidia > NS11-12g > UBA9320 > JABWCE01. The sequence goes on from CANMPY010000191.1 coordinate 926, forward strand.
TTTATAAATACTCGATTCTTTAAAATTGAAAGAATTGTTTTTATAACATTGTGAAGGGTTATCAACGTAATAGTTTGGAATAACCGAAATCTTGGTGATTACTATTGTATCGCTCCCGGTACCCGGGCAAACCCAATCGCCTGCCTCTACCCAATATTTGCCCTCTTCTTTAACATAAATCGAGGATGTCGTTTTGCCATTGTTCCAAATAAACTTTGTACCATTATCGGCATTTAATCTGATGCTATCACCATTGCAAATAGAAGTATCGTTACCCAATGAAACATATGGACTAAACTGAATATTAAGATATAACGAATCCCTGACAGCACAGCCCCCTATCTTTGCATCAATCCATATCCAGCCTGGTTTTGTGGTGGTATAAGCCGGCACTGTCGAGTTGTCGCTCCATCGGTAGGTAGCATTGGTTAAACTTATGACTTTAACCAGCTCTTCCCCATCACAGATTGTCGTGTCGTTCCCAAGATTTGGTTTGGGATTTAAAAAGATTGTAATTAATTTACTGAATGTATCTGCATCGCAATTCGAACTTGATTTAATTCTGTAAAGTTTTAGAAATACCCTGTAGGAACCTGCTTTCGAGAATTTATGGTGTGCAATAAATCCTTTTGCTTTATTTTTTTTGCCGGTTCCGGTATCTCCAAAATTCCATACAGCTGAATCAATCGCCGACGAATCATTTAGAAAAAAACGTGTCAAGGCATTTTCACATAATTCTGAAGGATCAGATGCATAGGCAAACAGAGATTTATTTAAAAAGGAGGTAATAAAATTGGGCAAGCCGTATTGGCTGACCCTTGGAGAGAGATTAACTGAATTAGAAACATAGTTACTCCCCGAGCCCTTGCAATTGGGTTTTTCGATGGATGACAGGTAGGTAGCGCCAAGCCGCGCAATGTAAATTTTGCCATTCAATCCTAATTGAAGGGCGCCAATTGGATAACTTCCGGAAGAGGAGCTGATAAAAACAGTACTTGATGCTATGGCATTAGCGGTATTTTTTGAAAGATCTAGTTGCCATATACCATCATTCCCGTCGTTAGCACTGCCCACAGCGGGTACATAAAAAGAAACGTAAAGAAATCTATTATTAGGCGAAAACTCAAGCCCGTAAGCTCCACTGATTTTGCCTACACCACCAGGGATATTCGTGTTGTCAATTATTTGAGGATTAGAAACAGTCCCATTAATATTGTCAAAATTATAAATTTCAATTCTGCCTAAGTTGTTCTGATACTGGCCAGACGAATTTTGAAAACCTGAGATCACAGCCACTAATTTTGTACCATCTGGCGAAAATTTTAAATTTCCTTTTGAGTATCCTCTGTTTGAGGCATCCCAAGTGGGGCCAATGGAAGAAACAACAGGTGAACCAACCCCAAATGAATTTACTTTGTAAACATAAAATTTATTGTCATTGCCCGAATGAGTTACTACCCAGGTATCCACATTGTTGGCATGTTTAACTGCTGCAATTTTCTCTGCAGATTTGGATAATAGTTGGGCGTTTTTTTGTATGACCTGACCATTTCCACCGTTTAGACTGGTATCTACAATGGAGTAACAAAATCCCGAGCTTCCCCATTCCTGATCGGTGGTGAAAATATAATAGCGGTTTTCCCTAACAGGCTGTTGAACAATAACGCAGCTTTGTGTGGATGAATTGTGCCCGTTTAGCCCGGTTCCATTGCTCATTTGGTTATGCTTTTTATTAAAAACTAGATTGCCGTCAGTGTAAAACAACAACCCGCCTTTAGGGTTACTAATGCTCGTAACCCCCTCTATTGACTGGCTGTTTGCATTAGAATTGGTATCCGATGTTGGATTGCCAGAGGAAAATGAAAGACCGGCCTTTTTGCCAAAATACCACCAGTTGGTTTCTTTTTGGGCAAAAGAAATTTGTCCGTAAACTAATATTAAAATAAAGCAAAGGTTTTTCATCGTGTTAAGGTCATAAAATTAACAGAACGAATGTAGGGCAAGTATATTAATTATAGTATGATTTGATTTTTATAAAACCCTTAAATGACATTTAGATAAATTTTGTGAGGGTTTAAAACCTTCAAATGGTTAAGGCAATTCATAGATTAGCACAAGTTTTAAAACTTAAGCAATGTTATTCCTTTAGCCTAGTTGTGAGATTATATTTATGCTTTGACATTCCTATCGAAAAATTCATTTCTAGAGAAAATGGATGACACATCCAAATTACTATGATTTTATATTAAATTTGCTTTACCTGTTTTATATTCAATGTAACTTAAATGGTTTTGCGTTTACATCTTTTATTTTGCCTGACCTTATGTAATTTATATTCAAGGGCTGATTGGATTCCTAAATGTTCAAGCTCCGGTTGGAATTCTTTGATTTTTAAAAACATATTTTATTTAAATGACCATGAAGGTTTTGCTAACGGTGGATTGGGCTTTATGTATCATACTGAGAATAACTGGACGAATTATGAGCAATTTGCTACCAACATCCCTGCGCAAGAACACGTTGAGTATCTAGAAATGACGAGTAGCACCAAAGGCGTTATTGTAACCCGAAGAGTTTACGCCCTTGGCAACGATAGTTCATTTATTTATTTAACCGAAAACGGAGGGTATCATTGGCAGAAGGTTTTTACACTTCCCATTCCCAAACCTTCCATCCGTTGGGAAATTGGGGTTGAAGACTTATTTTTTCAGCGAAAAGGAAACCAGCTTTTTATTTTATTCGGAGATATTATTTGCTATGGTAAAATGAACGGTAAACAATGGAATATTGTTAAGTATCCTTATTCTAGAGACATGTACAATACTTCGTTCGGCATATTAAACGACAGCATTTGGTCAATACAATTTGGTGCGGATAAATTTTATACCAACAATAAAGGAAAAACATGGAGAGTTTATCTCACCGATCCTGCGATAGGTCAATTCGGGAGCGGTTTGGGCAATTCAATACAACGAATATACACCCATGATTTTTCAACCTATTCTATCGAAGAGTATTCCTCCAAAGATAAAACATGGTCAGTGTTAAATTCTAAATTTGCAATGGATCCTAATGGTGTTGTGCAGCTTTCTAACAATTATCTTTTAATTGCCTATTACTATTGGCCTGTTAGTAAAATCGTTCATTCCGTTTATGATCGAAATAATAATCGTTGGATAGACCTCGATACGCTATCCAATTTTTTTGATTTAAAAAAATGGACTGTTAAAGGAAATGATTTTGTAACCCTTTCATGGGATGGCAGGATTATGGAAACAAAAGATTTTGGACAAACTTGGCAGGCCGTCATTTCTAACAAACCTTCAAAAATGGTTCACCCCGTTTTTTTAAGCTTTAATAAAAATATGGGAGTTGCCATATCAGGATATGATGACTTTTTATTTTCAACAAACAGCGGAGAAAAATGGCGGCACATCGATTCTAAAAGTATTACAAGTCAGTTAAATCTTACCCCTCCTGCATTTTTATCCCTTTCGCATGATAACGATGCTGAGCTTTATCTTATGGCTGATAAGGTTTGGAAAATAATGCCTGAAAAGGATTCGTTTAATTTAGTTGAAACGGGTTTTACCTTTAAA
>CANMPY010000192.1 GCA_947499775.1 Bacteroidota bacterium
ATTTCGATTATAGCAATGTTTAAAGTAGAATGCTGAGCAAATAGTTTGGCAACAATGCCAGAAAGTAAATAAGAGGCAAGAAAAGCAGCCGCCCAGCTTATTAAAGAAAACACCTCTTTTATTAAATACATAGCAGCCTCATGATTTTCACCAACAGTTAAATTGCCATGATATAAAATATACTCCCCTTTGCCTTCTTTAATCTCTACTTTGGTATTGCCATGAAACGCGGGCACAAACAGAGTTTTGCCAAATTTCTTTTGAAAATATGCAGTATCATTAGGTGAAATAGCACAAATTAAATCGGCATGTTTCAGTACCGATTGGTATTTTTTTAGTTTTTCAGACTCAAGTTTAAAAAAGTAGCGTTTAAAAAAATTATTTTCCACTAACTCTAAATGATGGTAATAATCGTGTTCTACATTATGGGTTCTAGCTATTTTGAACCTATGTTTTAAAAGGGTGTGTTTAAGATAATAGGTGCTATGAAGGCCTTCAAATAATATTGGATGATGATCTTTTAAGAGGTTTTGTAAGAGTTGGTCTGAAACTCTTGATGAAACAATGTATGGAATATCGCCGTATAAAAAATTTTGAAAGGTTTTGCGAGGGTAATAATATACTTTTTTGCAAATTTTGGATAATTCGGGCGAGGGCGACCTGCCGTATTCAAAACAATGCAATACTATAGCAATGCCAGCCTCATGAAAAGAAATAATTTTATTATATATATCAATAACCCCACCATAATTAGCTGGAAACGGCACATCAAAGGCAATTATATGCAGAGTTTTTGATAATCTCAAATCAGAAGAAATTTAAACTTTAATGTAGGATGGACTAAGTTGACGAAAATTTATAATTATGTTTTGGCATGCAAGGCATCAATGTGTTAAATTAAACTCTATTCTGCAGTAATTTATTATACATTAAATCTAAAATGCATTACATCACCATCTTGTACCACATATTCTTTCCCCTCTACATTTAGTTTTCCGTTATCACGGCATGCGGCTTCTGATTTATAAAAAATAAAGTCATGGTAATGGATTACTTCAGCGCGTATGAACCCTTTTTCAAAATCGGTATGAATTACGCCTGCAGCTTGTGGCGCTTTCATCCCTTTAGTTATTGTCCAAGCCCTAACTTCCTTTTTACCAGCTGTAAAATAGGTGGCATAATCAAGCAGTTTATAGGCCGATGTAATTAATCGCCCTACCCCACTTTCTTTTAATCCGAGTTCGCCTAAAAACATGATTTGGTCTTCTCTATCATCCAATTCAGCAATTTCAGATTCAATTTTAGCACAGATAATTAAAATTTCAGCGTTTTCATGTTTAACATTCTCTTCTACCTGTTTTGTATAAACGTTTCCTGTTAAAACACTGCTTTCATCTACATTGCACACATACATAACCGCCTTAGTGGTTAAAAGTTGCAAGTCTTTTATAGCCTCTTTGTCCACTTCTTCTACTGGAGCTGTACGTGCATTTTGCCCCGATTCCAGATGACTTTTGTAAACCTTTAATATTTCAACTGTTTTCTTTGAAGCTGTATCTGAGGCCCTTGCTAATTTTGAAAGCTTAGAATCTATGGATTCCAAATCTTTGATTTGGAGTTCGGTATCTATTATTTCTTTATCTCGTATCGGATTAACAGATCCATCTACATGTATAACATTGTCGTCATCAAAACATCGGAGCACATGAAGAATGGCATCCGTGTTTCGTATGTTACCCAAAAACTGATTGCCTAAGCCCTCGCCTTTGCTTGCTCCTTTTACCAAACCTGCTATATCTACAATTTCAATATTTGTAGGCAATACTCTTTCGGGTTTAACAATCTCTTCCAAAGCAAATAACCGATCATCAGGAACAGTAATTACCCCAATATTGGGTTCTATGGTGCAAAAAGGAAAGTTGGCAGCCGTAGCCTTGGCAGTTGATAAGCAATTAAAAAGGGTTGATTTCCCTACGTTGGGCAAACCCACGATTCCACATTGTAATGACATTTTTTTTAAGATTATAGATATTTAGAAGTTAGATTATTAGATATTAGATTATTGGATATTAGATTATTAGATATTAGAAGAGTAATTTAGGATATTTCAAGGTATTTATGCGTTTGTAAGGAAATTTTCCATTGCGGATTGTTCTTCACATAATCCACCATCAACGATTTAACTTTTTCTCTTCGATCCCATTCAGGCTGTAAATAAAGGATACAATTTTCATTCACTTCCTTTCTATAGGTCTCAGCCCATTCAAAATCTGATTTGTTAAAAATAATAATTTTTAATTCATGCGCATTTTGACCAAAATGGAGAGATGGATTTTTAAATTTTTTGGGTGAAAAACAAACCCAATCAAAGGTTCCAATTAATGGATAAGCGCCTGATGTTTCGATGTGCACTTGAAATCCTTTTGCTTTTAAGTGGGTTGTTAAATCTGTCAAGTCATACATGGCAGGTTCACCTCCTGTAATTACAACCATTTTGCAAGTGGAAGATTCAAAACTTTCCAAAATTTCGGTGGTCGTAAGCGATGGATAATTTTCGCTATTCCAGCTGTCTTTTACATCGCACCATACGCAGCCAACATCACATCCCGCGAGCCGTATAAAATAGGAAGCATGTCCACTCCAAGCGCCTTCGCCTTGAATGGTATAAAAAACTTCCATTATTGGATAACGTGGTTCGCTCAATTTGAAGAACTAAGTGTGTTTTTTGAATAGGATTTAAACGTATTCTTAAGTAATCCGATTCGAGTTAATGGACCCACACCTCCTGGAACAGGCGTAATGGCTGAGGCTATTTCTTTTACATCATCAAAATCTACATCTCCTTTTAATACATATCCTTTTGGTTTGGAGCTATCTTCAACTCTCGTAATACCAACATCTATAACAATAGCGCCTTGCTTTAACATATGGCCTTTAATAAACTCAGGCTTTCCTAATGCAGCTATTACAATGTCGGCTTGATGAATAAAACTCTCCAAATCCTTTGTTTTACTGTGCGTTAATGTAACCGTACAATTGCCGTATTTGGTATTTTGTGACATTAATACACTCATGGGCCTCCCTACAATATTGCTTCGGCCAACTACCACGCAATGTTTGCCTGTTGTATCAATATTATAAAGCTCCAACATCATCAAAATTCCATAAGGTGTAGCAGGGATGAAGGTATCTTCTCCTTTCAATAATTTCCCTAAACTTTCAGTATGAAATCCGTCCACATCTTTTTCGGCGCTAATCATCTGAGTAACCTTTAATTCTGAAATATGTTTTGGCAAGGGTAGCTGAACGATTAATCCATCGATATTCGGATTATTATTTATTTCCTCAACTTTATCTAAAATTTCTTGCTCAGTTGCAGTGGCATCGTATCTAAATACAGACGAATCGAACCCCACTTGCTTGCAATCGGCCTCTTTGCTATTTACATAGGTTTGGCTTGCCCCATCCATTCCAACTAAAATAGCTGCTAAGTGCGGCGCTCTAAGTCCCTTATCTTTTAATGAATTAACGTCATTTGTAAGTTGATCCTTAATGATTTTGGCTACTTGTAAGCCATTTAATAATTGCATAATTTAATTTTGCGCGAATTTAGTCATAAATATGCCTTTTATAAACATGAATAGCGATGGATTAATGTATAAAAATAGAATAAATCTGCTTTACTTTGTAATACTACTTTAGTATGGCAAGGATACTGTTACTTATACTTCTCTCATTCATTGTTGTTGTAAGTTGTCGTAAAAACAAATACGAAGCAATTCCAAGCGACTTTGGCCATTCCTATTTGCCCTTAAAAACCGGTGACATTTTTATTTATAAAGCCGACTCAATACTTTATAGTGTATTAGGAACTAAGCCTACCGGTGATTCCGTTTCTTTTTTTATCAAAGAAGAAGTTACATTAATAGCAGTAGATTCAAGCAAAATTTTATATACCCTTTCGAGATCCCATTCAAAAGATAGCACGAACTGGACGTTTATAAAAAATCATTTTTATGAAGTGGAAAAACTTAGGATTAACCACAAAGAGAACAATACTATAACCACCTCATTAATTTTCCCTATTTTAAAATACACCTATTGGAATGGCAATCAGTTTAATAATTTCCCACAAAAGGATTACGAATACTCTATTGTTGACTATACACTGAATCTGAATAATAAAATATATTCAAACTGCTTGAAAGTAAAAATGGATAGCACACTAAACTTCCGTCAAAATAATATGGAAAGCGATATTTATAGCAAAAACTGCGGGCTAATTTATTCCGAATCAAAAAACCTCCTATTAATAAACAACGATTCGTTAGATTCAAAAGGAAATGTAGTTTTGCAGCGCCCCCCCAAGATTGAAAAAGGAATTATTTTTACCAAAACCCTGCTTTACTCTTATTAGTTAAAGCTAGATAGCGTAAAATTATTCTGATACTTTAATTTTAATTATTTTTAAGTTCCCACTGTAAAATTCCCGAGTTTAGTGTTAGGGTATTATTT
>CANMPY010000193.1 GCA_947499775.1 Bacteroidota bacterium
AGGCACTAATGGACGTAATTCTGGTGGAATAACAGGTAACATTTTCAAAATCATCCATTCTGGACGGTTTTCGAAACGCGAATTTGAATCACGGAAACTGCTAATAACTTTCAAACGCTTTAATGCTTCTGCCTTACGTTGTTGTGAAGTTTCATTGGCAGCTTGGTGTCTTAGTCCATAGGACAATTCATCCAATTTAATGCGCGATAATAAATCCCACATTGCCTCGCCACCCATTTTAGCAATAAATTTATTTGGATCTTTATCATCCAAATAAAAATTATCCTTTGGTAGTGTATCTAAAATATCTAAATATTCTTCTTCGGTAAGGAAATCAAGATAGTTTACACCATCGTCAGCCTTAATACCTGCCTGTATAACTACATAACGCTCATAATAAATAAGCATATCTAATTTTTTGGTTGGCAAGCCTAATAAATATCCAATTTTATTAGGTAATGAACGGAAATACCAGATATGTGCAACAGGAACTACAAGCTCTATATGGCCCATTCGTTCGCGTCGTACTTTCTTTTCGGTTACTTCCACTCCACAACGGTCGCATACAATTCCTTTATAACGAATTCGTTTGTATTTTCCGCAATGGCACTCATAATCCTTTACAGGACCAAAAATACGCTCGCAAAACAAGCCTCCCATTTCAGGCTTGTAGGAACGATAATTTATTGTTTCTGGTTTTATGACTTCACCAAATGATCGTTGTAATATTATTTCGGGCGAAGCCAAACTAATACGAATCTGTGTGAAGTTACTTTTTAATCTTAAATCTTTTTTATTGAATGACATGTGTTACTTTTAAAAATAATTATACTTATTCAAATGTTACATCTAAACCTAATCCACGTAATTCGTGTACTAATACATTGAATGACTCTGGAATTCCTGGCTCACCTAGGTTGTCTCCTTTTACAATGGCTTCATAAGCTTTTGCTCTTCCCATAATATCATCAGACTTAATGGTTAGAATTTCGCGAAGTATATTGGCAGCACCAAATGCTTCTAATGCCCAAACCTCCATCTCACCAAAACGCTGTCCACCGAATTGAGCTTTTCCACCCAATGGTTGTTGTGTAATTAATGAATATGGCCCAATACTTCTTGCGTGCATTTTATCATCAACCAAATGCCCTAACTTTAACATATAAATAACCCCAACTGTAGTTTTCTGATCAAATCTTTCACCAGTTAACCCATTGTAAAGATGCGTATATCCCCATTTAGGAAGCTTAGCTTTCTCTACTAAGTCGCAGATTTCTTTTTCGGAGGCTCCATCAAAAATTGGCGTAGCAAACTTTAATCCTAATTCTTTACCAGCCCAACCTAAAACAGTTTCATATATCTGTCCTAAGTTCATACGCGATGGCACACCTAATGGATTAAGTACGATATCTACAGGCGTTCCATCCTCAAGAAATGGCATGTCCTCTTCAGGTACAATTTTAGCAACTATACCCTTGTTTCCATGTCGTCCGGCCATTTTATCACCCACTTTCAACTTTCGTTTATGGGCAATATATACTTTAGCCATTTTTAAAATACCTGATGGTAATTCATCACCTACGCTTACTGCATAATATTTACGCTTAAAGTCGGTAGTTATATCATTGATTTTTAATTTATAATTATTAAAAATCTTTACAATCAATGCATTTTTTTCAGAATCGGTAGTCCAATTATTGTACGAAACGATTGTAAAATCGATATCCGTGATATTTTTTAAGGTAAATTTAGTTCCTTTTGCAACTGCTTCTTCCCCATAAATATTGTAAACGCCTTGTGAGGTTTTACCATTAACTACCTTAAAGAGTTTCTCGACCAAAATTTGTTTAATTTTGATTGAGTTTTTTTCAAATTCAGCATCAATTTTAACTAATTGACCTTTTTCTTCGGCCTTTGACGCTTTATCTTTTTTGGTTCGAGCGAATAATTTTTTATCAACAATTATACCTTCTGTACTTGGAGGTGCTTTATAAGAAGCATCTTTCACGTCGCCCGCTTTGTCGCCAAAGATTGCACGCAAAAGTTTTTCCTCTGGTGAAGGCTCTGTTTCTCCTTTAGGCGTAATTTTACCAATTAAGATATCTCCTTCTTTTACTCGGGCACCAATGCGTATTAATCCATTATCATCAAGATTTTTGGTCGCTTCTTCGCTTACATTTGGAATATCATTGGTTAATTCCTCTTCGCCACGTTTGGTGTCTCTTACTTCTAATTCATATTCGGTTATGTGCAAAGAGGTAAAAAAATCTTCTTTTACTACTTTTTCCGAAATAACAATTGCATCCTCAAAGTTATATCCTTGCCAAGGCATGAAAGCTACCATAAGGTTTCGCCCTAAAGCTAATTCACCTTGTTGAGTAGCATACCCTTCAACCAATACATCCCCGTTTTTAACTTTTTGTCCCTTTTTAACCATTGGACGTAAATTAACGGTTGTATTTTGATTGGTTCTGCGGAATTTTGTTAATTTATAAGAACGAACTTCCCCTCCAAAAGAGGCTAATTCCATCTCTTCGTTATGAATATATCGAATTCTAATTTCTGATGAATCTACATATTCAACCACTCCATCGCCATCAGCAATAATCAAAGATCGTGAATCGGTAGCCACTTTCTTCTCAAGTCCTGTACCAACTATTGGCGACTCAGGTTTGAACAAAGGCACAGCTTGTCGTTGCATATTCGATCCCATCAATGCACGGTTGGCATCATCATGCTCTAAAAAAGGAATAAGGGATGCGGCAATCGAAACAATTTGATTAGGAGCAACATCCATAAACTGCAATTTAGCAGGTTCTACCATTGGAAAATCTCCTTCAAATCGGGCTTTTACTTCATTGGTTTGGAAATTTCCTTCCGCATCCAATTGTGCATTTGCCTGAGCAATAATTTTACCATCTTCTTCTTCGGCACTTAAATAAATTACACCACCTTTGGTATCTACTTTACCACCTTCTACTTTTCGGTATGGGGTTTCGATAAAACCAAGGGTATTTATTTTGGCATGCACACAAAGTGACGAAATCAAACCGATATTCGGTCCTTCAGGTGTTTCGATTGTACATAATCTTCCATAATGGGTATAATGCACGTCACGCACCTCAAAACCTGCTCTGTCTCTTGAAAGTCCACCGGGTCCAAGTGCCGATAAACGGCGCTTATGTGTAATCTCAGCTAAAGGATTGGTTTGATCCATGAACTGTGACAATTGATTGGTTCCAAAGAATGAATTAATAACCGAAGCTAACGTTCTGGCATTAATCAAATCTGTTGGGGTAAATACTTCATTATCTCTAATGTTCATTCGTTCACGAATGGTTCTAGCCATACGCGCCAATCCTACTCCAAATTGAGAATACAATTGCTCGCCTACAGTTCTTACCCTTCTGTTACTTAAATGGTCAATATCATCAACATCCGTTCGTGAATTACTTAAATCAATCAAAAATTTGATGATTGAAATAATATCCGGCTTTGTTAAAACCTTGGTTTCCATTGGAATATCAAGGTTTAATTTTTTATTAATTCTATAACGTCCTACGTCGCCTAAATCATAGCGTTTATCAGAAAAGAAAAGACGTTCGATAATTCCACGTGCAGTTTCCTCATCTGGTGGATCTGTGTTTCGCAACTGTCGATAAATATGTTCTACCGCTTCTTTTCCTGAATTGGAAGTATCTTTCTGTAATGTATTTTGAATGATTGCAAAATCATTTTTATTATCATCCTCGCGGGTTAAAATTATCGTTTTAACACCTGCATCAATAATATCATCAATCTGACGGTCTTCTAAAATAGTATCACGTTCAATGATTATTTCATTACGTTCAATAGAAACAACCTCTCCTGTATCCTCATCAACAAAATCTTCAATCCAACTGCGAAGTACTCTCGCAGCTAATCGTCGTCCTATAACTTTTTTAAGCCCTGATTTACTTACCTTTATTTCCTCGGCAAGACCGAAAATATCTAAAATGCCTTTATCGGTTTCATACCCAATAGCACGCAACAACGTCGTAACTGGGAACTTCTTTTTTCGATCGATGTAGGCATACATGACGTTGTTCACATCAGTAGCAAATTCTATCCAACTTCCCTTAAATGGAATAATACGCGCTGAATAAAGCTTAGTTTTATTTGAGTGATAGGTTTGTCCAAAAAACACACCTGGAGATCGATGAAGTTGTGATACGATTACACGTTCGGCACCATTAATAATGAAGGTACCGCTTGGTGTCATATAAGGAATTGGTCCTAAATAAACATCTTGAACGATGGTTTCGAAATCTTCGTGTTCGATATCGTTACATGAAAGTTTTAGTTTGGCCTTTAAAGGAACAGCATAAGTTAAACCACGTTCAATACATTCATCTGTAGTGTAGCGTGGAGGATCAACAAAGTAATCTAAAAATTCTAAAACGAAAATATTACGGGTATCCGTAATAGGAAAATTTTCAGCAAATACTTTAAATAAGCCT
>CANMPY010000194.1 GCA_947499775.1 Bacteroidota bacterium
TTAGATTTAGCATTACTTGATGAAAAGGTAAATAATCCTATAGAGTTTGTAATAGAAGAAAAGAAATAATTAAAATGAATCTTAATAAGAAAGGCCGCTAATGATTAGCGGCCTTTCTTATTAAATAGCTTTAAGCAGAATATTACTTCTTTTCTTGTTGTTTTTTAAACGCATCAATATCGAATAATAATGAAAATCGAATTGTATTTTGCAGGGGGTGTCGTTGAGTAAATGGCTGTAAATAAGCTGCGTCAATCCCAAACACTTCGTATCGCAATCCAATACCAAATGTAGCATACTTTCTTCCACCTTTAGTATCTGCTTCATTAAAGTAGCCCAATCTAACTGCAAATTGTTTGTCATACCAATATTCAAGTCCCGTGGATATATTGTATTCTTTTAGTTCTTCCCTAAACCCTCCAGGAGCATCGCTAAACGACTGAAAAATACCATTTATAACAGGAACGTCTTTATGGTCTTTACCATACTGAATCACGCGTTTACCATCAAATATACTGTCGCCGCCTTTCGCATTTGTAAAATAAACAGGGAAAGTTGGAACTAATAATTTATTAATGTCAAAGTTGAAATTAACTTCATTGTGATCATCCAATTTAAATCCAAAACTTGTTCCAAATCGAAGATTTGCTGGAATAAAGTCTCTATCTGCAGTGGATGAATACGAAAGCTTATTTCCAATATTTGTAATGGTAGCGCCCATAGCCCATCTCACATCTTTTTTATTTATTTTTATAGGCTTCTTATAATATACGCCAATATCTCCTGCAGCAGCCTGACCTGAATTGGACCCAATTGTTCCAGTTGAACCACACGTAAGGCATGAGTTTATAAAACGCATATTACCTCCTAGCGAAAAATGATCGGATAATTGTGTGGCATAACCCAAATCTATTGCTATTTCATATGGCGTAGCATTTCCATTTGTATTACCAAATTCATCTGTAAATTGAATTTCACCTAGAGAAAAATATCGAATTGAGCTCGTAACTGCGCTTTGATTGCGTCGCCCAACTTTCGTATATCCCGACATGTGATAAAACCATACATCAGGCACTAATTGCCTCAACCAAGGCGCTGCATTTAGTGATATACCAGCTTTTTTAGGAATAAATGCCATGGATGCAATGTTCCAATGAATTGAATTGGCATCTGGATCACGCGCTACACCGGCATCGCCCATACCAGCACTTCGCGAATCTGGGGTAATGGTTAAAAATGGAACAGCTGATGTAATAACATTCCGCTGACCAAGCAATTGATCTTTTGATAATGTAATGACTGGTTTTTGGCCAAATACATATCCAGATAATGCAAACACAACTATTAATAATAAATTCTTCTTCAACATAATTTTATTTTCCAAGTATTGGTATACCCATTTGTATTTTTTAGTTTGAGCGACAAAATTAGAATTAATTTCCAATAATCAGCTATTTTAACACGACCATTTTTTGAAACTCTTCTTCGGTTTTCCCATCCTCTGATTTTACTTTTATTTTATATACATAAACACCTTGCCCCAAAGGTTGCCCATAATCATCTTTCCCATCCCATTCAATCTGATCAATATGAGAGGGGGCGTTCGAAATTTTAGAAAAAACACTTTTTACTATTTTACCACTTACCGAAAAAACAGAAACCGTAATATTTAATTCCTGCCCAGCTTTATTATGATCAAATAATATTTTTGTTTTTGTGGTAAATGGATTCGGATAATTTAATAAATTTTTAATCACCAGATTCTCATCGGTGGCTACCATAAAATCGACTTGTGTTTCGCTGCTGTTGTTATAAACATCCCATGCCCTCACCATTAAGGTATGAGTTCCTGGCGCTATATCCGATAATTGAAATCGCACCTCACCCCCTTGATAACTATCTAGGGTTGTAGAATAAAAATCGTTAAGTATATAATTTTTAGTACTTTTAGTCCCCTTATCTAAGACGGCCAAAATTTCACGACCAACTCCATTTCCTGCTGTATTAATCCCATTTTCATCCCATAGTTTTAATATCATCAAAGGGTTCTTATCCACTATTCCCCCATTTACAAACTTTTCATCTTCTAAATACAATTCTATATCCGGTCCTTTGGTGTCATTAGCCAAAAGCCCTGCTGTTCCTCCAACAAAAGCACTATCATGAATTCCAACTGCATCCGTTTTATCATTATATGCATACGTAAATATACGTCCCTTGCCTATTGAATAATCAATATCTTTTGGTATGATAAACGAAACGCTAAAGTTGCCTGACACCACACTTGCTTTGCCTCTATACAATACATTATTTCTACTATTAAATGGCATTACATAACTTTCTGGGTCATTTGCGAGTGTTTTAAAAGTTTGTTTTTTATCAAATAGAGTTAGCATAACATCGCCATTAAAATCATTCAGAATATTTCCAGAAAGGTTTGTTACAGAACCCTTAATTACGACTTTCGAAAGTGCTTTCAAAGTATCTTTAGAGCTTGAATTAACAACGTTTCCATTAATCGAGGTAATAATCGTTTTTTGAATTGGAAGATTTAAATCAAGTATAGGATCACCAAGCAATATGTAGTTTCTAATATTAGCTACTGACCACATAATATTTTTCACATTAGCATAGGATTGCCCGAACGTGGTATAATGATCGCCATCTCGTTTAAATAAATTATTCTTAAATAAGTATTCCGAAAATTCTGTATTACGCCCTATATAAACTTTTCGTGTGGTGGTCATCATACCAATTGCACCACCTTCATTATTGTTCATCATTAATTCGCCTGGTGATTCTTCCTTTGGATTATCAAATTGAGCTAAATCGCATGTGCCTGTAACAAAAAAGGTAAGTTTATCATAGTTTTTCCACCCTAAAATCTGAGGTCGTGTAACAACACGTTCATGCCCCATCCCGCTTCCACCTCCATGCCCCAGATAATTAAACACTAAGGTTCCTTTGCCAATTGAATTATTAATAGCCTCATTCACATCGGGGTATGCATTGCCATTGCCTAATGAAACTTGTTTATAAGAATCAAAATATATTTTTGAAATATTAAGTGGCGAAAATTCTTTTTCAACCGTGCTAACCAAATTATCCGAATCGATGATATGCCGATTAAAATCTTCATCATCCCCTAAAAATGTAACTGAACTGCGCCATTCTCCTTTGTTAGAATTAGTTTTATAATGAATGCATTTATCTATCATTACATCGGCTTCGAATGTTGATTTTGCAGGCAGCCTGCCAACACCCATATCCAATAATTCCTGCCACTTACCCGGATCCAATGGCCATCGCCCTTCACCATCACCAAGTATTACATAATAATCGTCCGAACAATAACTATCTACGCAATCATTGTATTCATAACTTTCGAATGTGGGAACAAAATTTCCATTATTGCCATATCTATTTCTATAATCGAAACTAGCATCGCCTATGAATAATAGGGCCTTTGGCTTTTTCTGAGTATCGGGCTCTCGGTCATAAATCATTTTTACAAAATCGCGTATGGCTGTTATATCCGTTGTACCGCTTGAAAATTCATTATAAATTTTCTCAGGATAAGTAATTAAATAAGTATACCCTTCTTTGGCTTCATGAAATTTTGCTAACTTTTCGGCCTGAGCTTTATAATCTGGATGGGTTATAATAATATAATCCACGGCATTTAATGAATGCAAATTTTGATTCTCAATTTTCCCAATCATAACTGGCACCTTTTCCGAACCGTTTTTAAAAAGTATATACTTCAATAGGGTGTTATTGCCATTGACAATAAATGCTGCTTTCTCGCCATCTTTAAATGTTTTCTGCACACTTACATCCAAAGGATTAGTTACGTCCCAAACAGAATAATCAGAATTAAAATCTTCGATTTGGTATTTTATGTTTCCGGCAATACGGGTATCTAAATTAAAAAAATGAATTTGCCCATCGATGGGTCTCAGTTTTCTTTTTGCTTGTATTTCAAAGTAATTAATCCAAGCTTCCGATCCCAATTGAGGTCTAATGAATTGATAGGTTAAACGAAATGATGCTGATGTAGAAAAGGTTCGAGTTTGCTTATTAATATCAGCAAAATGTCCATCTCCTGAAAAATTGACTGGATAGCCGCTATGGGAAATGAATGGCAATGATTCATCATTTAAAAAAATATTAACGTTGGTATAAATCGCGGTACGAATAGCTACTTCAGACTTAATAGTACAAACCGGCGATACTAAATCAGGAATAGTAACGTCAAAATTTGCCTTATCTACAGTCAACACTTCGCCAAACCATTCTCTTCCGCTATTTCTTAAATTAAAAGTTTCCGTTTCGTGAACCATTAAATAATCGGATTCGTCTATAGACTTTAAAAAACTATTCATTTGGCCATCACCACTTTCCGAAATTCTTTTGCCAGCCCCATTTCCCCAAGTCATAAAATAGTATGCATAATCAGAATATACATTTTTAATATG
>CANMPY010000195.1 GCA_947499775.1 Bacteroidota bacterium
CAGCTGGTAGAGCATTACACTTTTAATGTAGTGGTCCTGGGTTCGAATCCCAGCGGGATCACCAGAAAACTAAAAACCCTTCCATAATTTGAAGGGTTTTTTTTATGCAAATAAATCTTAAAATGGGTTTGCTTTTTGCCGAATATTGCATCGCCATGTTTGCCATTATCGATATCGAAACCTGTGGAGGGAAATTTGAATTTAGAAAATCAAGAATAATTGACCTTTGCATCGTTATTCATGATGGTCTTAGTATCGTACACACCTATAGTACCTTAATTAATCCTGAATGCCCAATTGGCTTTTTTTACACTAAATTATCAGGCATAACAAATGCTATGGCGGCTAAAGCTCCAAAATTTCATGAAGTGGCCAAGCGTATTAATGAACTTACCACTGGATGTATTTTTATTGCCCATAATGTAAATTTCGACTATGGTTTTATTAAAGCAGAGTTTGCCTCCTTGGGATACGAGTATCAGAGAGAAACATTGTGCACCGTTAAACTTAGCCGTAAATTAATGCCTGGGAGACCTTCGTATAGTTTGGGAAAATTATGCGACTCCATTGGTATATCAAATTCTGCGCGCCATAGGGCCGAGGGCGATGCAGTAGCAACAGCCCATTTATTTAATTTGCTGCTAAAATTGAAAAGCGAACATCCAATATATAAAAATAAAGGGGTGAACTATTTAATGTCTAAAAGGTTAAAACCGGCAGTGTAAATCTTTTTTAATAATCAGTTTAGGGTTAGTTACCGTTTAGTCTTTAAATTTGCAATCAGAAATAAATAAAGCAAAAATTAGTGGAATGATTACACTCAGCGACAAATCCTTATCAGAAGTTAATGCAAGTGTAGATACCACAACTAAACCCACCTTTTGGAAAAAACTGTTTGCTTTTATTGGCCCAGCCTATCTTATTAGTGTTGGCTATATGGATCCTGGAAATTGGGCAACAGACATAGCTGGCGGCAGTCAGTTTGGCTACAGTCTTCTTTGGGTGTTAGTAATGAGCAATTTGATGGCTTTATTGCTACAAAGCCTTAGTGCTAGGCTTGGATTAGTTAGAGGTTTAGATTTAGCTCAAGCCTCGCGGGCTACCTATCCCCCCGCAGTTAATTACTTGAATTGGATATTGGCTGAAATTGCCATAGCCGCTTGCGACCTCGCCGAAGTTTTGGGAATGGCCATAGGGCTGCAACTTTTGTTTGGACTTCCACTTATTTATGGGGTATCAATTACCGTAGTAGACACACTCTTGCTATTAGTCTTACAACGAAATGGTATTCGTAAAATGGAGGCCTTTATCATTGCCCTTATTGCTACTATTGGTCTCGCATTTATTGCAGAAATGATTTTTGCTCAACCTAATGCAGGCGATTTAATTAAAGGATTTGTACCATCCTTAGAAAATTATGGCGCTTTATATATTGCTATTGGAATTATTGGCGCTACAGTAATGCCTCATAATCTATATCTGCATTCTTCACTTGTGCAAACTCGAAAAATTGACCGTTCTCCAAAAGGAATTAAAGAGGCCATTAAATTCAATTTTATCGACACCACTATTGCGCTTAACATGGCCTTATTTGTAAATGCCGCCATATTGATTTTGGCAGCATCCGCTTTTTATAAGACTGGGCATAACGATGTATCAGAGATTCAAGATGCCCATAATTTGCTAAATGAAATTTTGGGCAATCGCTTTGCTCCAATTTTATTTGCCATTGCATTAATTGCAGCAGGCCAAAGCTCAACCCTTACAGGAACCCTATCGGGACAAATAGTTATGGAGGGATATTTGAATTTGCGCATACAGCCTTGGCTGAGAAGGCTTATAACCCGAATGGTTGCAATCGTTCCCGCTTTTTTAACAATCTTTATTTTAGGAGAAGGTGCCACCGGAAAATTACTAATTTTAAGCCAGGTAATCTTAAGTTTGCAATTAGGATTTGCTGTTATTCCATTAATTCATCTTACGAGCGATAAACAAAAAATGGGAATATTTGCAAATAAACTCTGGGTTAAAATTGCAGCTTGGATCATAGCTATCATCATTATTTCACTCAATGCCAATTTGATTGTCAATACCATTTCGGGCTGGATAAAACAAAGTGAGAACCCCCTTCTATTATATTCAACTCTTGTACCTTTAACAATTGGGGCTGGTTTATTGCTCATTTACATCACCATCTTCCCCTTGATTAAAAAGGCCAGAATAACCAAAAAAAATGTACCAGATGGAATGCCCCAAGACTTGCATATTACGCCAACTAAAGCCTATAAATGCGTAGCCGTAACTGTAGATTTTAGCAAATCGGATAACGATGCCATAAGCCATGCATTAACCCAAGGAGGCATTAACGCCGAATATATATTAATTCATATTGTTGAAACTGCTGGGGCGCGCATGATGGGTTTTGAAATTGAAGATTTAGAAACAGAATCGGATAAAATAAGCCTTCTAAAATATCAAGAAACTATTCAATCAAAAGGATATAAAGTTAGGAGTTCGCTTGGCTTTGGCAATCCTAAAAAGAGTATTCCCGAAATTGTAATTACTGAAAAATGTGACTTACTTGTAATGGGAGCGCATGGCCATAGAGCTATCAAGGATTTAATTTTTGGAACAACGCTCAATTCGGTAAGGCATAAAGTAAATATACCAGTACTTATTGTAAAATAATAGGTTTTATCGCTTCAAAAAAGCGCCCATTTTTTCTTTCTGCTCTGATGTATCAAAGCATGTCATATAATTTCTCCTTTCAAATGCAAGTCCATCACTTAATCCCATATCAAACGATTTCAAAACACTTTCTTTCGCTAATTGTACAGCAACAGTAGAATGCGAAGCAATTGTAGAAGCCATAGTTTCGGCTTCATGTAAAAGCATTTCGAGAGGCAATACTTTATTTACCAAACCTATTCTCAAAGCTTCTACCGCCGTTATTGAATTACCTGTTAATACTAATTCCATGGTTTTATGTTTTCCAACCAACTTAGGCAAGCGCTGTGTTCCTCCAGCACCCGGCATAATTCCGAGTTTAATTTCTGGTTGCCCAAACACTGCATTTTCAGCAGCTAGTATAATATCACAAATCATGGCCAATTCGCAGCCCCCTCCCAAAGCAAATCCTGAAACGGCTGCTATAATTGGTTTTTTTATCTGTTTAATTCCTTGCCACAAGTCATACATATTCATCTTCCAAATACCAATTGGACTTTGATCAACTAGGGCTTTGATATCTGCACCAGCCGCAAATGCTCTTTGCGTTCCTGTTAATATTATGCAGTTAACCTTTTCATTTTTATCTAGGGTGTCCAAAGCTTCAAATATCTCATTCAAAAAAGAATAACTTAACGCATTTAACTCTTTAGGTTTATTTAATGTAACCGTTGCTATTTTTTTTGACTCGTTTATGCTAACGAGTATATTTGCTGAATCCATTCAGCAAAAGTAATGATTCAAAAAATTAGTTTCACCGTATGCTTTGCATTAGCCTCTTTTTCACTATTTGCACAGCCAAAAGTAGAATTCAAATCACGTTCTGTTGATTTTGGAAAAATTATGGAGGGGAGTATAAGTACTCATCGTTTTTTTTACAAAAATATTGGGGACCAGCCGTTTATTATAAGCCATGTATCGGTCACATGTGGATGCACTGCACCTCAATGGTCCAAAAATGAACTCCTGCCAGGAGATACCGCATCCGTTTATATTCAATTTGATTCAAAAAATAAAATGGGTCCGGTACATAAAGGTGTTAATTTAATGACCAATTGCGAAGAACCTTTAATAGGCTTGCTCATCTATGCTACTATAATTCCAGATTCAACATTCGTACCAATTATAGATTCTGTATCCTTTTTTCCGCTTCGATTAGTAGTACAAAAAAGCTTCAGGCAAATTCGAATTCCAATGACAGTTCTTGCCAAAAAAGGATTTAAAGGCAATTCAGAAACCGCCGAACACTTATTTAAAGATATATTAAAAGCCACCAATAGTTTGCTTTACGACAATGTTTGGATTACATCCGAAAATAATATTCTTATAGCCAATATGATTGATAAGAATCTTCAACCTACCACCATTACATTAATTCAAAATGAATTGCTTAAGAAAAAGCGATTAAAATATTGGATAAAAGCTTACCACTAGTTTACCAATTTTAAGGTAGCGATAGTGCGATAGATAAAGAAGTAATTAAGGGATAAAGGAAGAAACTTGGGCAAATGCAACGTAATTTTATATTTGTATAATAAAGGCCGCATGGCAACTTTATGATAGAAGCATTTAAATTATTTTATTTTTTTCTAAAAATTAAGACCACTGGTGTAAGGTGATAGCTTTAGCACTTTTACCATATCAGCACTTATAGGAATTTTTCGGATGGCAGTAATATAACGGGATGAAAAAATACCAAGACCGTTTGATATATTACTGTATTCAGGTTTTTTTTGCACTATACCCAG
>CANMPY010000196.1 GCA_947499775.1 Bacteroidota bacterium
AAATCTTATTAATTTTGGTGAACAAGCTTTGCTTTCAAAACGATTGGCCACAATCAATATAAACGTACCGGTTGAATTTGATGAATTGGCCTTAATAAAAGAGGAGCCAAATGCCAAAAAAATCAAAGAAATATTCGAGCTTCTCGAATTCAAAACCCTTGCGTTAAGAGTATTAGGATCGCCATCTCCGAATAATCAAGGAAAGCCTCCAATTGCTCAAAAAGCACCAAGTGCCCAAGTAGATTTATTTGGAAATTCGTCGCATACAGCCGAAATTTTGGCCACTGAAATTGAATTAGCTAATGAAAATTTCAAAACCATTGCCGACACAAAGCATACATATAATTTGGCCACTTCAGAAGCTGAAATAAAAGCATTATTGGCCGAAATGGGCAAGCACAAGCACTTTTGTTTTGATACCGAAACAACAGGATTGGATGTATTGGTGGCCGAAATTGTAGGGCTTTCTATTTCATTTAAAAAGCATGAAGCCTGGTATGTTCCATTTTCGAAAAACCGAAACGAAGCCCAAGAATTGTTAAACAACTTTAAGCCATATTTTGAAAATGAAAGCATTGAAAAAACGGGTCAAAACTTAAAATACGATTTAGCTATTTTGGCTAATTACGGCATTGAACTAAAGGGTAAATTATTCGATACCATGTTGGCCCACTACCTTTTGGAGCCCGATCAAAAACATGGGATGGATATGTTATCCGAAAAATATTTGGGCTATAAACCGGTTTCCATTACCCAACTTATTGGCAAAAAAGGAAAAGATCAATTGAATTTTAGAGATATTGATATTGACAAAGCCAAAGAATATGCCGCCGAAGATGCAGATATTACTTGGCAATTGGGCGAAATTTTCAGGCCCATGCTTAAAAAAGAGGAAACCGAAAAAGTTTTGACGGATATTGAAATGCCACTTGTACCTGTATTAGCACGTATGGAACATGAAGGTGTGAAAATTGATAATGTAGCGTTAAAAGAACTATCCGCATTACTTCAAGCTCAGGCCCTCGAAACTGAAAAAGAAATATATGAACTAGCCGGTGTAAAATTTAACATAGCCAGTCCGAAGCAATTAGGAGAAATATTATTTGATAACTTAAAACTGGACTCAAAAGCAAAAAAAACGAAAACCGGTCAATACCAAACAGGCGAAGAAGTTTTGAGTTTATTAGTAAATATTCATCCGCTGCCACAAAAAATATTAGATTTTCGCCAAGTGCAAAAATTAAAATCAACTTATGTAGATGCATTGCCATTGCTAATTCATCCATCTACTGGACGCGTTCACACCTCATACAATCAAGCAGTAGCAGCCACGGGTAGGTTAAGCAGCAATAATCCTAACCTCCAAAATATACCGATACGAACCGAAAAAGGAAAGGAAATTCGCAAGGCGTTTGTACCGCGAGATGAAAACCATATTTTATTAAGTGCAGATTATTCGCAAATAGAATTGCGAATCATAGCGTCCATAAGCAAAGACCCAGGTATGATTGAGGCGTTTAACAATGGAATTGATATTCACACTGCCACGGCCAGTAAAGTTTGGAATGTGCCTATTGAAGAAGTGGACAGTGACATGCGGCGAAAGGCTAAAACTGTAAATTTTGGAATTATTTATGGCATCTCGGCCTTCGGACTTTCGCAACGGGTAGGCATAAGCCGTGGCGAAGCCAAAGAAATTATAGATAATTATTTTGATAAATTTAGCGGCATCAAACACTACATGAGCGATACCATTAATTTTTGCCGTGAGCATGGCTATGTAAAAACCCTTACAGGCCGCCGTCGTTATATACGCGACATAACGAGCAACAACCGCACAGTGGTAGGTTTTGCCGAGCGAAACGCCATCAATGCGCCGATACAGGGAAGCGCTGCTGATATGATAAAACTGGCCATGATTGAAGTAGATAAAAAACTAAAAGAACATAAATTTGAAACTAAAATGATTCTTCAGGTGCATGACGAATTGGTGTTTGATGTCCCCAAAAATGAATTGGCCGACGTAACCCCTATTATTAAAAAAGCAATGGAAACGGCCATGTTATTGGAAGTACCGGTGGTTGTGGAATCAGGAAGCGGGATGAATTGGCTTGAGGCGCATTAGGATTTACGATTTTAGATTACCTACTTTCATTTATTAATCGTAATGTCCGAGAGCAGATATAATAATTACAGTAACTTTATTTTCAATAACTTCGTAAATTAATCTATCCTTTTGATTTATTCTTCGCGACCAAAATCCGGCGAGTTCATATTTTAGCCTTTCCGGATTTCCTATTCCTTCAAAAGGTGTAGTAGATAATTCTTTTAGGATTTGTTCAATGCGTTTAATGGTTGCCTTATTACCGGATTAATAATGAAATTTAAGTTCTTTTTGAGCTGAAATTTCAATCCTTATAATATACTTTCCCATATATTATCTACATTTTTAACAGTTACAAAATCTTTGCTTTTAGACCGACTTAATATTTTATTTACAAATTCAGAATCGTAAACCTTCTCTTTCTGTGTTTTTTTTAGTTCAAACGAAATATCAAAAGCTTTTAAGATTTCCACAATAGCTCTGATTTTTTTGCTTTCTGAATGAATAATTAAGGTTTCCATTTGACTTATTTTATACTACAAAGCTAATAATTTTAGAGAAGATATTTGAAAAAAGGATCTACCTATTTATAACCGACATATTCAAGTAACAAGTGCAACCTTCTAAAACAAAAATAATTCATAAGGTATTTGATGCGCCAAAAAATGAATTAGCCAAAGGAACCCCGGTTATTAAATAAGCAATGGAAACCACTATGCCTTTATCTGTTTCTGTAGTTTTAGAATCAGGAAGCGGGATGAATTGGCTGGAGGCGCATTAGAAATGAAGTTGAATTAAAAAAAAGTGGCAGAGCACTTGTTCATGGCTTCATTATTATACTTTATTCGTGACATACCTTAACTTAGTGTGCATATTTCTGTAGCAATAAGATTCATTATCAATATTTTGTGTTAAACTATTTTTTTTACCAAATTAGGATTTGCGGATCTAAATATTACATTTGCCTTACATTCGGGTTTAATAAACAACTTAAATTGGATTTGGATATATATAAATAATTATGGTAATAGTCTATAATTTATTCACTTTTATAAATTCAAAAGCCCTTTTTAAGCCTTTCTTGTAACATAATAATTGAATTAAAAAGGTATAATTCATCAACCTATGAAAAAAATTACACTGCTTAACCTAATTCTTTTTCAATTTATCATTTCCCAAGGTGCTTCCCGTTATTGGGTAGCTTCAAGCTCCTCTAGTTGGAATGACGCCTCCTGTTGGTCAACAACTAATGGTGGTAGCGGAGGTGCAAGTATACCCGGGGCATCCGACATTGCACGTTTCACATCATCAGCCACTGGAGATTGTTCTATTAGTACCAACGTAAATGTAGAAGGAATGAACATAAATGGTTATTCAGGAACCATAACGCAAGCATCAGGCAATTCAATAACTATTGGATCTTCCGGTTTTATACAATACTCCGGAACTTTTATAAGCAATTCGGATATTGATTTGAATGGAGAATTTGACCTACGCGGCGGAACGCTTACATTAAATTCATCATCCTTTTATGTTTCCAAAGACTGGCTTCATAGCGGAGGAACCTTTAGCTGTGGCTATAGTACCGTGGTTTTTGATGGCTCTTTTACCAGCCCAAGCGGAAAAATCCAGATGGTAAGCAGCAATGAAGCCTTTTATAACCTTACCTTTAATTTAGGTGCAGGCAGTATGAATGTGTTTGGCAATGGCGATTCCCTCAATGTAAGCAATACCCTCACCTTTACCGCCGGTTCCATCGCTCCATGGACCTCCGGAAATTCAGCCTTTCTGGTTTCTAAAGGCAACTTTACCGTTGGAAATTCCTTTGGAACGATCTCCCCCGATATCGATGTATTCTTTAATGGAGCTTCCATGGGGCGTGCTATTAATTTAAATTCCAATACCAGTGTATTAGATGGTGATATTACCTTTCGGATGCAGTCGGGTGCGGCCACCCTTTACTCCAACTTAACGATGAATGCTGCCGGCATCTTAACCCTTAATGCAGGAGAAATAAACTTTTATACCAATACCATCACCAACTCAACTGTAAATACCGTGTGTAACGGAAATTTTACATTAAGCGGCGCAGGTACCCTCAATAATTATGGATGGACTCAAACTTCTGGCTCGCCTACAGTAAGTATACCAAATGATCTTAACTTTTCTGCTGGAGCAGGCAACTTCACATTGAGCAGCGGCAGTTTTAGCATGGGTTCGGGAACGATGACCGTTTCCAAAGACTGGCTTCATAGCGGAGGAACCTTTAGCTGTGGCTATAGTACCGTGGTTTTTGATGGCTCTTTTACCAGCCCAAGCGGAAAAATCCAGATGGTAAGCAGCAATGAAGCCTTTTATA
>CANMPY010000197.1 GCA_947499775.1 Bacteroidota bacterium
TACCTGCTTGTTTTGGCAAAAAATAAGCAAACATTGGCGAATGATATTGAGAATTAGTAAATCCTAATCGTATGTTGGTCGCTTTTATTTCATTGCTTGGGGCAACATATTCACGAACCTTTAACTGTTTTTTAGTTTCAATACTACTATTTGGTACAGGCTTTATTGGTTTGTTTATTTTATATTCAAATCCTGTGATAAATTGATAGGTATAGTTCACTAATTTTATAGAGTCCGAAATCTCATTTATTTTACCTTTTGAATTGATATTTAAAGCTTCTGAAGAATTTATTTTTACCGAGTCGATTGATGCATCAGAAATTACAACATAATTGCGATTGCCGTATCTTAAGGCCTCTAGTACTTTTTTTGTGCTAGCACTATAGTCGTACATGGATATGGAACGCGTATAATTAGTAACTTGATAATTAAGGCTACTATCCTTTAGGTTGAGTATTCTCCCAATATTTTTGTCGGGGGTGCATTGAATAAAAGAAATGAAATCATCTAAATACGTGTTTAGAAATTCAATGGGCAAATCGCTCTGATAGAGAAGGTTTTTATCCCCTTGCTTCGAAATCCTAAATTTATTTTGGTCGAAGGACGAAAAAAGGAGTGATTTTTCAGAATCGAATGAAAAATGAGTTTCTTCTAATTCTGAATTCGTAATTTTTATGAGTGATAGCACGCTATCTAAATTGAGGTGAAAAATATCGATCCGAAATTTGTTTTGAGTTAGAATGGCGAGACCAGATTGAGGATGATTTTTTATTTCGAGTATATAATTAAAATCTAAACTATATTTTTTAGGGGTTAACTTTGAATTTAAAACAGTAATACTGCTACTAATCCCATTACTTTCAGCTATATAATAGGTTTGATTCTGCTTAACAAAACACCATATATTTTCCTTGTTTTTGATTATGGAATGATAAATTTTTGTCGATTTTTGGCTTTGAATTTCATAATTCCATAATTCAATTTCGTCTAGGGTTCGTATTAAAAAATCTAATTGGGAACCATTAGGCGAAAACTTTATTTGAATGATGTCGGCTGTCTTTAATTTGGCACTAATGGGTTCGGGATCATTTGGTAATCGAGTGGTGCTTTCTTTTAAATATTTAGCTTTCTCCATTTTAAACCAATCTGAAATAACCCAATTAAGACTCTTGTTCAGAACAAACTGAAAGGCGTAATCCGTTTTGCCTGATAGTTTGGTATAAAACAAAATTTGCCTCAATTTATTTATTCCAAAGGAATCATTAATATAACAGAATACGGCATGACCAAACTCTCCTAATTCATTTTCATTGATTAGATTTAAATTAAGTTTTAATTTCCCTTCATAATAGTCGGCCATCCAACTGGTATTGAAATTTTTGGGCGAAGCAACATATTTTGCTAATCCAGGTACATACCAATTTGGCACTGTAATTTCTCTATTATTTTTAAGGCGTTCCTTTATTGTGTTTCCATACAGCATGCCTTTAATAAGAATTTCGGCCAAACGCTCTTTCAACTGTACTAAAACTAACTTTGTACTCCCTTGATAATGCAGATATATTGAAGAATTGTCGATGGCAATATTTCCATTTCTTGAAAATGAATTTTCATTGGTTTCTTCGGGCTGCTCCGATAAAAAAATATCAATTTGTTCGATAAGCCTTGCCCCTAAAAAGTTTTCAATAATTTCTAAACTATTTTCAGCTTCCTTAATGGTTTGTATTGCCAATTCTTTGCCTCCTACGGTATAATAAAGTTTAAAATTAAATGATTTTAAAACTAAATTTTTTGAAGGTTTAGCAGCCATCAGCACTCCCTCAAAAAGAAATAAGCTAAAAAGGAATATGGTTATTTTTTTAAGGATGTAACAAAGCTACTATTTTCTTGTCTACTTTTAAATTGTACTATTTTTTGGGAAGCTTATATACACCATCCATATTTCAATATAGCCACCTTTAAAATAACGCCTGAATATTCCCAAAATACTTTTCAAATGCTTTATCCTATCTTTGTGCGATGCTGGCAATACACAATCACCCATCAATAGACCTTGAGCATAAATACGGGGCGCACAATTATCACCCACTACCAGTAGTAATCGAAAGTGGCTTAGGTGTTCATGTTTGGGATACCGATGGGCGTAAATATTTTGATTTTTTGGCTGCTTATAGTGCCGTAAATCAAGGACATTGCCACCCTAAAATTATTAATGCTTTAATCACTCAAGCAAAAACACTCACACTCACATCTAGGGCATTTTACAATAATGTGTTGGGTGAATACGAGCAATACATAACATCTTATTTTGGTTACGATAAAGTACTGCCGATGAATACAGGCGTTGAGGGTGGTGAAACTGCTATAAAACTTTGCCGTAAATGGGGGTATGAAGTAAAAGGTATTCCTACCAATAAAGCAAAAATTCTATTTGCCGAGGGAAATTTTTGGGGCAGAACGTTGGCAGCGGTCTCCGCTTCAACCGACCCAACCTGCTACACAAATTTTGGCCCATTAATGCCTGGATTTCAGGTAATACCGTATAATGATTTAACAAGTTTGGAACAAGCCTTAAGCGACCCAAACGTTGCTGGCTTTATGGTTGAACCCATACAGGGCGAAGCTGGAATAGTAATTCCTGATGAAGGCTACTTAAAAAAGGCATATGATTTATGTAAGGCGCACAATGTATTATTCATAGCCGACGAAGTTCAAACAGGCTTAGGCAGAACAGGAAAATTATTAGCTTGCGATTATGAGCAAGTAAAACCCGATATATTAATTTTAGGCAAAGCATTGGGTGGCGGAGTTTTCCCGGTTTCGGCGGTACTTTGCAATGATGAAATTATGCTAACTATAAAACCAGGCCAGCATGGGTCAACTTTTGGTGGCAATCCATTGGCTTGTAAAGTGGCTATGGCCGCTTTGAAAGTTATAGAAGAGGAAAATCTATCTGATAATTCATTTGCGATGGGTTGTTTATTTAGAGAACGGTTAAACGCAATAGAGTCGCCAATTATTGAAACAATTAGAGGTAAAGGTTTATTTAATGCGATGGTTATAAAACCCTTTGGCTACGCTAAAACAGCATTCGATGTATGCTTAGCCTTAAAAGAAAATGGGTTACTTGCCAAACAAACCCACGATCATATCATACGCTTCGCCCCTCCATTAACAATAAACCGATCTGAAATTATGGAAGCCGCTGATATTATTGAAAATACGATCTTATCGTTCAATACTGAGCTTTAGGCCTTAAAAATTTGCTCCTAGCAAATAACCTTTAGAGAATCTTTTACAACTGTAAATTCCAATTCTTTATCAAGCCAAACTGGTTCACCATCTAAATGAACAGGTCCATCCATTTGTCGCTTAACATGCATGGTAACAAATTTACATTGATTGTAATATTTGCTGCTTTCAATTTGCCCCTTCCTTAATCGCCTTACAATACCGGGTATTGATATTAATTTAGGTTTATTTAATAGGCAACATCGCAGCTGTCCATCATTTAATTCAGCATCTGGAGCTATATAAAATTCATTGCCCCATTGCGAGCCATTAGCAATGCTTATAAGAAATGCTTTTTCAAAACTTTGCTTTCCATCAATTGATAATTCGTATTCTGATTCAGGGTAACTTTTTGCTTCTCGCATCGATACTTTTGCATAATTCAATAGCCCTCTGCCTTCGGTATTAGCAAAAAGATGACTTACATGCGCATCAAAACCTATTCCGGCTACGTTAATAAAAAAAAGATTATTACATGTGCCTGTATCAATGGTTTTCAGTTTTTGATCAAGTAATATCTGAAGATAATCATCAATAGTGCCTCTAATATTAAGGTGACGCGCAAAACCATTTCCTGAGCCAAACGGAATTATTCCTAACACCAATTCTGTATTTACTAATTCCTTTGCTACCTGATTTATAGTTCCATCACCTCCAACAGCCACAAAGGTGTTAAATCCTTTAGATATGCCAAGATTTACTAAATCTGCAACTAAAACTCCAGTTTCCCACCAACCAATTTCAAATTCCAATTGGTTTTCATTCATGATTTCAATTATGGATGAAACGGCTGCTTTTTTTGAACGGCCTCCTGAAATTGGGTTAATAATAAAATAAAATCGCCCTGGGTTTTGCATTCTCTATTTCGTAAATACGTATTGCACAATATTGGCACCCATTTTAAGGGCTTGTAAACGCTTTTCTTCACTATCGCCATGAATCCCAAAATCTTCCCATCCATTTCCCAAATCACATTCATAGGTATAAAGGCAAACTAATCTACCTTCATATAACAATCCAAAAGCTTGCGAAGGTTTTCCATCGTGTTCATGAATTTTTGGTAAACCATTTTTGAATTCAAATTTTTGGTGAAAAACAGGATGATTAAACGGCAATTCAACAAAATCGAGCTCAGGAAATACTTTTTTAAGTTGTGGCCTTACATG
>CANMPY010000198.1 GCA_947499775.1 Bacteroidota bacterium
ATTGGGGACTAAAGCAAAAAAAAACAGCTCAAGGATATTCTTCAAATAATTATTATGGTTGTTCGATTTCCATTGATGGTATTTATGCTATAGTAGGAGCTTATCAAGATGATTTAAATCCAAATAATTCAAGTGTCTTGATGAATGCGGGTTCAGCTTATATTCTTAAAAATACAGATGGGGTATGGAGCGAAATAAAAAAAATTGGTGCATCATCAAGGGCTTTAAATGATTATTTTGGTTATTCAGTATCTATCAGTGGCGATTACGCCATAGTAGGTGCAATTTCGGAGGATGAAGATGCAAGTGAAACAAATACTTTAAGGGATGGAGGATCTGCTTATATTTTTAAAAAAAATCAGGGAGGATCAGACAATTGGGGTCAAATAAAAAAAATATGCCAATCCACACGTGCAGAGGATGATTTTTTTGGTAATTCCGTTGGTATTAATGGTAATTATGCCATAGTTGGAGCAATAAATGAAGATGAAGATGAAAGTGAGGGTAATAATTTAAGCGGAAGTGGTTCAGCGTATATATTTAAGATGGATCAGGGAGGTGCTGATAATTGGGGACAGATAAAAAAAATCTGCGCCGGAACCCGAGCTGCAGATGACAATTTTGGTAATTCTGTTGCCATCCAAGGATCGTGTGCTATTGTAGGGGCCTATCAAGAAGACGAGGATTCAATTGAGGCAAACTCGTTATCAGGCAGTGGTTCCGCCTATATATTTAATATGAATCAAGGAGGAACGGATAATTGGGGGCAAGTTAAAAAAAATGGCGCGGTATCCCGAGCTACTGGTGACCTTTTTGGTCATTCAGTAGCAATTTACGAAGATTATGTTCTTGTTGGGGCATCTCAGGAAGATGAAGATGCGGGAGGATCCAATAATTTAAACGCAAGTGGATCTGCCTACATTTTTAAAAAAGATATTGGAGGAAGCAATAACTGGGGGCAACTAAAAAAAATATGTGCATCCACGCGAGCAGCCAGCGACAATTTTGGATATTCAGTTGCCCTCAGTGGAGAACAAGCCATCATCGGATCCTGGTGGGAAGATGAAGATGCCAGTGAAGCTAATACCTTAATTGCTAGCGGTTCTGCTTATATTTTTAAAATGAATGAAGGTGGTACGGATAATTGGGGGCAGGTAAAAAAACTGTGTGCATCTGCGCGCGCTTCAAATGATAATTTTGGCAATGCGGTAGCCATTAGCAGTGATTATGCCCTTGTTGGTTCTAGATTGGAGGATGAAGATGCTAATAATGCTAATAATTTAGCAAATACAGGTTCGGCTTACTTTTATTTGAACGGTTGTCATCCAAAAAGTACGTTACCAACCCTATCCAATACTACCTATACTGGTAGCTACAGCAATACAGATGCGCAGGGTTGGACGCATTATTGTACCAGTTCGAATCAGCTTTTGCTATCTCTGAAAATAGGAAACAGTGGAGCTGTTATCAATGCTTCGGGTGTTCAATTAAAAACAGGTACGAGCAGTACATTTAGCACCAATAGCTACGGTGGAATGATTACTAATACGGGTGGTTATGCTATGATAGACCGACGTTGGGATGTATCGGCCGCCACTCAACCTAGTTCAGGAAATGTGGGGGTGAAATACTATTTTACAAATACAGAATACGGAGCCTTGGTTACAGCCTTAGCTGCCTTAACTAATCCCACAACTCTTACTCATGCCAACCAATTGCAAATGTACAAAGCCTCAAGCGGAAGTGCTTTTGCCGATCCACATACTGTGAATGGAGTTGTTTTAACGCATGGTACATCCCCAGGAACCGGAGAATGGAAATGGACACAGCAAGGAGTTTCAGATCATTGTGCTGAGTTTGAAGTAGCTTCCTTTTCAGGTGGAGGTGGAGGTGGAGGCGGCGGAAATGCACCTTTGCCAGTAACCCTGCTTCAATTTAAAGGTAAGTTGGTAGAAAACAAAACCGAACTTTCCTGGATTACAGCTTCTGAAATAAATAACCATCATTTTGAGATAGAACGAAGTTTGAATGGTGTTGAATATAAAAAAATTGGAGAAGTAGCAGGTAAAGGAACCACAAGCCAAAAAAATGTTTACGCCTTTGACGATACAGGTATTGAATTGCTTAATTCCAAGAATTATTATTACCGCTTGCGTCAGGTAGATTATAATGGTGAATATGACTTTTCAAATATTATATTCCTGCAAAATGAAACTTACAAAGGTGTAACCCTCTACCCAAATCCAGCGCATGGATTGCTCAATGTAGAATTAAATAACCCAAAAGGAGTAGAATATTTGGTTCAATTAGCTGCATTGGACGGTAAAGTGTATATAGAAAAACACACTTTCGATACCAATTTGCAATTAAATATAAGCCTCTTGAGCAAAGGAATTTATCTACTAAAAGTTCAAGAAATTAACAACTTACATCGTATGCAAAGAATGAAACTAATCATTCAATAAAAGCTATTGTGAAAAATACTTTGGTATAAAGGCCTTTGCTAACCACAGCAAAGGTTTTTTTATTAAGCTCAAAATCGGTCAAATGGAAATATTCTACTCAATACTTAACATGGAATTGCTTTGGAAAACCCTTTGCAACCAACTAACTTTGCCGAATAATAAAATAATAAATTAATAGTGAACGTAACCTTTCAAAAAATAGACGACCTTAATGGTACCCTTTCTGTGAGTTTAGAGAAATCTGACTATGAACCAAAGGTGGATGAACAGATTAAAACGTATCGTAAAAAAGCCCAAATACCTGGATTTAGACCAGGAACTGCGCCAGTTAACATGATAAAAAAACTTTACGGAAAAACCTTTATAGCGGATGAAGTAAATAAAATGGCTACCGAAAAAATGTATAACTATCTAAAAGATAACGACATTGATGTTTTGGGACAGCCACTTTTAAGCATTAATAATCCTTCGGATGTTGATTTTGACAAATCAGAGGATTTTACATTTAATTTTGATCTTGGTTTTGCCCCAAAATTCGATTTTAATATAACCGCAAACGATTCCATTACAAAATATGTTATAGAAGTAGATGACAAAGAAGTAGATACAGAGATTAATAATTTGTGTCGCCGTCATGGAATTTTAGAAAAAGTAGAAGAAAGTACTTCTGAAACAGACAGTATTTTAGTGGTATTATCTGAATTAGAAAACGAAAATACCGTATTAGAAGGCGGAGTTGCAGGAAAAGAAACGACGGTAATTCCTGAACTTATTAAAGACGAAGCCACTAAAATGGCGTTTATGAACAAAAAAGTTGGCGATAAAATAGCCGTTAATTTATCTGTTTTATTTAACGACAATCAAACAGTTATGTCTTCGGCAACAGGAATACCAAAGGAGGGTTTGAGCGATTTGAATCCACAATTTGTTGCAGAAGTAAAAAATATTCAAAAATTTAGCCCAGCTCCAATCGACCAACACTTATTCGATAAGGTGTTTGGCGAAGGCATTGTAAACGACGAAGAAACCTTTAAGCAAAAGGTAAAAGAAAATGTTACTATTTATTATAATTCAGAAAGCGAGCATCATTTAGAACATGAGTTGGACCATTTTATAATGGATAAGCATAATTTAACATTGCCCGATGCTTTTTTGAAACGTTGGTTAATTGCATCACATCCAGATGCATATACTTTAGAAACTGCTGATGAAAAATACGAAAAAGAATCAGGAGCCTTAAAATTTCAGTTAATTCAGGAAAAAGCCATCCGCCAATTTAACATCGAAATTAGTGAAGATGAGATTAATCAAACCGCTTTAGGTTATGCTGCAAGTTTGCTTCGCAATTATGGCATTACAAATCCTGAGTTTTCTTGGGTTCAAGAATTTGCCGAGAAACAGAAAAAAGATCAACGATTTTTGGATAAAGTAAAAGAAATTGCAGTTCAGAGAGCGGTTGTAAATCAAATTAAAAATGTAGTAACTTTGGTTGAGAAAAATACAAGTGTAGAAGGCTTTTATGAAATGATAAAACAACACAATCATCAACATCATCATTAATTTGAGAATTAGGGTTTGAGATCAATTGGTAAGTTCTATTAGCCATTTGTAAAGAGCTTGTTCCGATTTTTCATAGCAAGAGAAGGGTGATTAAAATAATTAAATAACACGTAAAACAAAACAACATAACGATATCAAAATTATGCACGACGGAAGAGAATTTAAAAAATATGCAACGAAACATTTAGGTATAAATAGCTTGCATGTAGATCATTATATCGAAAATATGACTCCATATATTTTAGAAGAACGTGAAATGAGAGTTTCACAAATGGATATTTTTTCTCGATTGATGATGGATAGAATTATATTTTTAGGCACAGGGATTGACGATCATGTAGCCAATATTGTGGTTGGGCAATTATTGTTTTTAGATTCGTCGAATCCAGGACGTGATATTCAAATTTATATTAATTCTCCAGGAGGTTCTG
>CANMPY010000199.1 GCA_947499775.1 Bacteroidota bacterium
TACCAATGCTGCAAATGGTACGTTTAATCCGGGCGTATCAAAGAATGGAACGTTTAATATAACTTACAAAATTGGGAATTGTAACGATGTGGTGGTTGTGACTGTTAGAGCAATTAATGCTGGCGCTCCCAATGCTTCATGCCCAGGTGCAAACCCATTTATGGTTACCAGCTTCACACCTGTAGGTGGCACATGGAGTGGACCAAATATTAGTGCTGCTGGGTTAATTACACCACCCAATAGTGCGGGATCCTTTGTTGTAGTTTATTCATGGAACGGATGTACGGCTAACAAAACGATAAACATTAATGCTATTAAAATAAAAAAATTAGATACGCTTTGCCAATCGGTAACCGCCGATACCTTTAAGTTTGCTCCAGTTGGGGGAACTTGGAGTGGTCCTGGAGTGAGCAATGCCGCACTTGGTATTAATTCACCCGTGAATGCAGGTGCTGGAAATAAACTGTACATCTATATCATTAATGGATGCCGCGACACCATCAAACGTACCATTCAAGGTGTGGATGCGCGTTGGGACGAAATAGCTTGCCCCGATGCCGGCCAACGTACGCTTCCCTCAGGATTACCTGCCGGCGGATTTTGGAGCGGTAAGGGAATATTTAATAAGGTTAATGGAATATTTGATGCCGATACTTTCCGCGTTCCCGGAAAATCAACTTTTGTTCAAACCAACCTCACGTATACCTCGCCCAATGGTTGCAAGGATATTAAAATAATGTATCTGCGCTACACTCGTTTTTATACGGATACCGTAAGACGATGTGTAAACGACACCAATTTCTTACTTCAATACAATTTTGTTCAAAACGACCCATGGAATATGTATTTTTCGGGTTCAACTGCCATATTAGGTACAACAATTTATGCCCAAAAATTCAGTCCAAAACTTGCAGGAATTGGTACATTTCACCAAATTATTGGTGATGCTAATGGCTGCAAAGACACTTTAATTATTAAAATTTATCCAAGGGCTAATGTTCAGAAGGATACTGTTTTTTGCGTAGCCGATGATCCATTTAAATTATTTAATGGCGAAAAGAAAGGGACCTTTAGTGGCAAAGGAATTACCAATGGCGCTACGGGAATGTTTAGCCCAACACTAGCCGATACTGGAAATCATAAAATAGTATTTACCTTACCTGGGAAATGCGGCGATACAATTAAAATTCGCGTAAAAGGTCTTCCTAAAATTTCACTTTCAGGTCTTCAATCCTACTATTGTTTTAAAGATACTATCGACAATATTATACTAACACCAACTGGAGGCCTACTATCTGGCAATGGTATAATTGGCTCAACCTTTAACCCAAAAGTAGCAGGTTCGGGCAACCACGACATTATATACAAATTTGGAATTGGTAAATGTGTGAGCCAAATAATCAAACAAATTTATATTGCCGACACCTTAAAACTTGATTTTACCAGCAACAAAGATTCAGTGTGTGTTGGTACCACGGTTACATTAAATGCCAAAGCTACTGGAGGCTCAAATAATTACACCATCAATTGGAGTAGCGGACAGTTTAACGTAGTATCTATCTATGTTTTAGGTCTTAACACCACACAATATTCTGTAACCCTAAAGGATGGATGCAGCGATTCTATTGTGAAGCAAAAAACGTTACTTGTTCATCCCCCACTAAGTAGCATTAGCACTACTAGCCCAATTCAATGCTATGGGAAGCCTGGTTTTATCGATTTGAAAATGAGAGGAAACGGACCTTTTAAATATACATGGAATACCATCCCTCCTCAATTTTCATCCTTAATTACCGCTCCAGCAGGAAATAAGTACAAAGTTTATGTTACCAATACACAAACAGGCTGTCAATACGACACCATCGTTACCTTACCTGGATATCCAATGATTCAGGCTTATTTTTCCTATTCGCCCAACGGCCAATGCCTCAATAGTCATGATGCTAATTTGCAAATCATTAATTTAAGCACAGGAGCCGATACAGGATATTGGGATTTTGGCGATGGAACACGGGTTCCGTATAATGCAAGTACAAATCCTTGGCACCTTTATGATGGATTGTCAGAATTTTATTTTGTAAAACTTAAAATTGCCAACAAAGGGAATTGTATAGACAGCCTAACCCAAAAAGTGTGTGTAAAAGATAACGATGCATTTGTATTACCCTCTGCTTTCTCTCCAAATGGCGACGGTATAAACGACATTTTCCGTTTCGAAACCGCAGCCGTGTCAAATGCCCACATGGCCATATTTACACGATGGGGTGAAAAAGTATTCGACAGCCGCGATTATAAAGAAGGATGGGATGGAACATTTAAGGACGAACCTTGCCCTACAGGGGTTTATATCTACTACTTTACGTATAAAGGCAAAAAGACCGCCAACAAAATAATTAAAGGCACTTTGTTTTTGAAACGATAAAAAGAGGAAATAGGTTTTAAATTTTTTCTTTTTTCCTACGGATCAATTCCTGTGTAAGCAACGATAGCTCACGACCCATTTGGCCAGCCATACTGCTATTTTCTTGAGCCCTTCGCCCAAGATACGGCATAACGGCTTTGATTGGGCCATATGGCAAATATTTAACTACATTATAGCCTTGTGCTGCTAAATTAAAACTAATGGTATCGCTCATCCCAAACAATTGAGCAAACCAAAACCTTGGGTCATTGTTTTCAATTCCTGCTTCATGCATCATTTTGGCTAAATATAGTGAACTCTCTTCGTTGTGGGTGCCGGCACAAACCGAAACGATATCGCGGTTTTCAATGCAAAGTTTTAGAGCTTGGTCAAAATCGCGGTCGCTATCGGCCTTGCTGTCCTGTATTGGGCTCGCATATCCCATTTTCGAAGCACGTTCGGCTTCTTTTTCCATATATGCACCCCTAACGAGTTTAAACCCAAGCGTGTACTTTTTCTCTCGGGCCTCGTTTATCCATTTCTTCATCAATTCCAAGCGTCCCTTTCGGTAAAGTTGTACCGTTGTATAAATAACCGCATGACCGTTGTTGTATTTGGCCATCATTTCGTTAACAATATCATCAACCGGGTTTTGTATCCACGACCACTCGGCATCAACAAATAAGCGCATTTTATGTTCGGCAGCAGCCGCACCTAAGACATCAAATCGTTTTTTAAGGGTATAATATTCATGAAGCTCTTCTGAATCTAATTTTTGGCCAGCGTCCAACTTTTCAAGTAAAGCAACTCTCGCTATTCCTGTTGGTTTGAATACGCAAAATGGATACTCCGCTTTACCAGTAGCCTTCAAAATTGTATTTTTTATTTCAGCTAAATTATTATCAAAATCAGACTCCTTATCGTGTCCCTCAACTGAATAATCTAAAATGGTTCCAACGCCATTTTTAGCTAAAGTTTTCACAGTTTCATCGCATTCGTTGATGGTTTCGCCTCCACAAAATTGCCAAAACACGGTGTTTTTTATTAGCCCTTTAATGGGCAATCCAATTTTTAGAAAAAATGTTGAAATGGAAGGACCAAATTTTACAAGTAATGGAAATTTGAAAATACTAAAAATAAATTTAGCTTTTTTAAGTTCGGCATCGCTCATATGCTTAAAAGCCACTTTGATATTGGAAAAAGAAAGATTGAAAGGCTGCATCGTATTACGGCAAAATTATGATTAAATGACCAAAACTCTATTTCAAAATTTTAAGTTTTTTTCACTCCCATTAACCAATTTAAAAACTCGGCTTTATGCCCTATATTAATTTTTATAATTCGTAGAATTTATATCTAACCTACCCTCCAATTTTAGTAATATTGAAGCATGATAAAACAAGCAACTTTTACAATACTTATTTGGAGTTGTACCCTCATGTCATTAGCCCAAAAGAGCATTACCCTTGACGATATATGGAAAAATGGAACCTTTAGTGCCAAAGGCGTTTCGGGGTATGTGCCGCTCAAAGATGGCAAAACCTATTGCCGAAAAATAAGTAATAAATCAGGAGGCCAATTTGTGGTTAAATACAGCTACGAAACTGGAAACGCATTGGATACATTAATTCATAATGGTCGTATTGCTTCAAATAATTCTATGCCATCCTTCCAATTTGATGGATTTAGTTTGAATGCCACTGAAACCCAAGCCATTTTAAGCAATGAAACGGAACAAATATATAGGCATAGTTTTGCCTCACAAAGCTATGTATTAGATATAGCTACTTCTAAAATTAGTAAAATTTATACCAAAAAAATTAGAATTCCATCGTTTGATCCAAGTGGTAATTTTATAGCCTTTGTGGCTGATAATAACCTATTTATCAAAGATTTAAAGAAAAATAAGGTTAAAGCTGTTACCAAAGATGGGCAGCGCAATGTCATAATAAATGGAACTGTGGATTGGGTGTATGAAGAAGAATTTAGCATGAGCAAT
>CANMPY010000200.1 GCA_947499775.1 Bacteroidota bacterium
AAGTGGTAAAAATTGGTAACATATCCTTAGGGGATTTTCCTCTTTTATTAGCGCCCATGGAAGATGTGAGTGATCCTCCCTTTAGAGCCGTATGTAAAGTAAATGGTGCCGACTTAATGTATACGGAATTTATATCATCGGAGGGGTTAATTCGCGATGCGGCTAAAAGCCTTAAAAAGCTTGATATTTTTGAGGCAGAAAGGCCAATAGGCATACAGCTTTTTGGAAGCGATATTGAAAGTATGCGAGAGGCTACCTGTATTGCCACAGCAGTAAGCCCTGATTTAATTGATATTAATTATGGATGCCCCGTTAAGGCAGTAGCATGCAAAGGGGCTGGCGCGGCCTTACTGCAAGATATTCCAAAAATGGTAGCCATGACAAAAGCAGTTGTTGATAGTACAACTTTACCAGTTACTGTAAAAACACGACTTGGTTGGGATGAGTCTACCAAGAACATAGAAGAGGTGGCCGAACGGCTTCAGGATATTGGCATTAAAGCCCTAAGTATTCATGGTCGCACACGGGTGCAATTATATAAAGGGGATGCGGATTGGACGCTAATTGGACGCGTAAAAAATAACCCGAGAATAAAAATACCTATTTTTGGTAATGGCGATATGGATAGTCCCGAAAAGGCATGGGAACTGAAGAATAGATATGGAATAGATGGTATTATGATAGGCAGAGCCGCTATAGGCAATCCATGGATATTTAGAGAAGTCAAGCATTTTATTAAGCATCAGCAGCATTTGGATGGTCCCACCGTAAACGAACGTGTGTCGGCGTGTAAGCAGCATTTGCGGGAAGCCGTAAAATGGAAAAATCCAGTAGTAGGTATTTTGGAAATGCGAAGGCATTATTCAAATTATTTTAAAGGTTTTCCTCATTTTAAAGAAACAAGAATGAAATTGGTATTGTCGGAAAATTTGCAGGAAATACTTGAAATATTAGACAATATTGAAAAAGGGATATTTGAAATGGAGCCGGTGGGATAGAATTATAAAGTACAAATCAAGAAGTATAAAAAAATATAACCAATACCCATTAGATTATCCCGTTATGAGATATGAGGGGCTTAATATGAAAGAAATACACCAATATATGCGCCTAAGCGGACTTGAGCCGCTAATAGTAACACCACAAACTAATTTTATGAATATTGGAGAGCGTACCAATATTACAGGGTCAAAGCAATTTTCACGATTAATATTAAACGAAAAATACGATGAAGCAGTTGCAATAGCGAGGCAACAGGTAGAAAATGGCGCCCAAGTTATTGATGTAAATATGGATGAGGGGATGTTGGACGGGGTAGCTGCAATGACAAAATTCTTGAATTTATTAGCGGCAGAGCCTGATATTAGTAGGGTTCCTGTAATGGTAGATTCATCAAAATGGGAAATTATAGAAGCGGGTTTGCAATGTTTACAAGGAAAGGGCATCGTTAATTCAATAAGTTTAAAAGGGGGCGAAGAAGAGTTTATTCGACAAGCTAAATTAATTAAACGCTATGGAGCCGCTACGGTGGTTATGGCATTTGATGAGCAAGGGCAGGCCGATAGTTACGAAAGACGAATAGAAATTTGCCAAAGATGCTACACTATTTTAACTCAAAAGGTAAATTTTCCGGCTTCAGATATAATATTTGATCCCAATATATTAACAGTAGCCACAGGAATGGATGAGCATAATAATTATGCACTCGATTATATTAAGGCTACCAAATGGATCAAAGAAAACCTTCCTCATGCTAAAGTAAGTGGCGGTGTAAGCAATATTTCATTTTCATTTAGAGGAAATGACCCCGTAAGAGAGGCTATGCATTCGGCATTTTTATATCATGCCATACAAGCTGGAATGGATATGGGAATTGTAAATGCTGGGATGATAGAGGTGTACGACGAAATTCCAAAGGAATTGCTCCAAAGGGTAGAGGATGTACTATTGAACCGACGAGCAGATGCTACAGAAAGACTGATTGAGTTTGCCGAAACTGTAAAAGCAAAAGGTAAAAAAATAGAGGAAGAGGTGGCATGGCGTACTGCTTCAGTAGAAGAGCGATTAAAGCACGCCTTGATTAAAGG
Organism: Bacteroidota bacterium; assembly: GCA_947499775.1. Lineage (GTDB taxonomy): Bacteria > Bacteroidota > Bacteroidia > NS11-12g > UBA9320 > JABWCE01. The sequence continues at coordinate 2,088 of CANMPY010000200.1, forward strand.
AATAACTGATTTTATTGATGCAGATACTGAAGAGGCTCGCGTTAAACTTGGCAGGCCACTTTTGGTTATTGAGGGTCCGTTAATGGATGGAATGAATGTGGTTGGAGATTTATTTGGAGCTGGAAAAATGTTTTTGCCTCAGGTAGTAAAAAGCGCTCGGGTAATGAAAAAATCGGTTGCCTATTTAGAACCCTTTTTAATAGAAGAAAAAGAGAGGCTAATTGCTATGGGTGGCGAAAGAAAGGAAGATAGGGGAGCAGGTAGAGTATTAATGGCTACAGTTAAAGGCGACGTTCACGATATTGGCAAAAACATAGTAGGTGTAGTATTGGCTTGTAATAATTATGAAATAGTCGATTTAGGGGTGATGGTTAGCTGCGAAACTATTTTGCAAAAAGCGAGAGAAATTGATGCCGACATTATAGGTTTAAGTGGGTTAATAACCCCTAGTCTTGACGAAATGGTGCATGTGGCTAAGGAAATGAAACGTCAAGGATTTAGCATTCCATTAATTATTGGTGGTGCCACTACTTCTCGCATTCATGCCGCTGTAAAAATTGCTCCCGAATACGATGGCCCAATGGTGCATGTGTTAGATGCTAGCAGAAGCGTTCCTGTTGCAGGAAGCTTAATTAGCCCTCAGACAAAGGTTGCGTTTTCTTTAAAAATAAAAGAGGAGTATAAAGTTTTGGCCGAAAATCATGCAAGTCGTCAGTTAGATAAAAAAACAGTAAGCCTTGAGCAGGCACGAAACAATCCATTTAGCAATAAAAATACAAGCGTTAATGTCCCAAACCTTTTGGGTATAAAGACTTTAAAAGACTTTGATCTTTCTGTTTTGAGGGAATTTATCGATTGGACACCTTTCTTTCAAACATGGGAGCTAGCAGGTAAATATCCAAATATTTTACATGACAAGGTGGTTGGAAGTGAGGCTACTCAGCTTTTTAATGACGTAAATGCATTAATTGATGAACTCATTGCGAGTCATAAATTTACTGCAAATGGAATATTTGGAATATTTGCAGCCGAAAGCAATGGAGATGATGTAATACTTTATGCTGACAAGGCGTATAAGAAGGAATTAACTACTTTTAATTTTTTGCGTCAGCAGCGCCAAATGGGACAAGGGATTCCTAATATATGCCTATCTGATTTTGTGGCACCTAAAAATGATTACATGGGATTGTTCGCCGTTACAGCTGGTATAGGAATAGATGAATTGGCCAAAGCCTATGAAAAAGATCACGATGATTATCATAGCATAATGGTGAAAGCCATAGGAGATAGATTTGCTGAAGCATTTGCTGAATATTTGCATAAGGAGGTGAGAATAAATTATTGGGGCTATACCAGTGCCGAAAACTTAAACAACGAGGATTTAATTAATGAAGGTTATTTGGGTATTCGTCCTGCACCCGGATATCCAGCCTGCCCTGAACACTCCGAGAAAGAAAAACTTTTTAATGTATTGAATGTCTTTGAAAATATTGGAGTTTCTTTAACAGAAAGTTATGCCATGTTTCCAGCAGCTTCAGTTTCTGGGTTTTATTTTGCAAACCCACAAAGTAAATATTTTTCAGTAGGCCGTATAGGTAAAGATCAAGTATTGGATTATGCCACTAGGAAGGCCTTGCCAGTAGAACAAACCGAGCGCTTGCTTGGACCTTTATTGTTCTAATTGGAATAAAATTTCAATCGGAGGCGGTATTAGTTAGAGCTGGTTTACCCAAAAAATTATAACTCATGCCTAAAGTAAAACTTGGGCTATATGAGGTACTTGTAGGATAATTTGCTAAATTAATTTTAGAATAAACTTCCCCTTCTATTTTTTTATTATCTAATAATTCGGGAGCTAATTTTTCATATGGACTTGCATTTAAAATAGCAATTATAGCTACCCCCGAAATATGATAGCCATAACCTAATCCTCCGGCCAATTTCTGATTGAATAATCCAATTGCATTCTGCGAATTATGTGTAAAATCTCCTAGGGGTACATTAAAAATAAAGCTATGCTTTTCGTTAAATTTATAACCAATAATGGCTGATACTAAAAAACTTAAACCCTTTGCTGTTCCTATTGAACCAATAGTGCTATCTGGTTTTATATAATAATTTGGCGCATTATTAAGGAAATAATTAAACCCTAAGCTTAGCCCCCAATAGGTGCCATGTTCGTATAATTTTAATTCTTTTATTAAGGATTTATTTTGGGTTTTTACGACCTGTTCATTTTCCTTAGCTTT
>CANMPY010000201.1 GCA_947499775.1 Bacteroidota bacterium
ATCCATGTAGGCGTCGGCGATGCCGCTGATGAGATTGGTCGCGCCGGGGCCGCTGGTGGCCATGCACACGCCGGCGCGGCCGGTCGCACGCGCGTAACCCTCGGCGGCAAACACCCCGCCTTGCTCTAAAAATGCAATTTTACTTGTGCTAAATGAAGGCGTGATGCTAATATTAAAACCGCCATAGCCATATAGCAATGTGGGATTATTTCCATCTAATTTTATGCCTTTCTTGCTCGTAATAAACATAGGAATTTTAACACCATCGGCACTTGGGTAAAAAACTTGCTTGGTTTCGTATTGGGTTAAATCTGTTGGGAAATCAATCGTTTTAAATAATTCAGATTTTCCATTTACAATATCGTAACGGTAAATAATATTAGGAACCGTAAACGATGTAAATTGATAAAATGTTTCTATATCTTTTTTGCTACCTGCAAAACCGCCGGCTGTTCCTATAGCTGGTAATATAATTTCCTTTTCTTTTTTTCCATCGAGACTATATTGGTAAATATGGCTGCTTACATCCTGTTGGTAACCTGCAAAAAGTTTATTTCCAGTAAGATTAACCCATTCTAACAAATGCTTTCCTTCGGGAATAATAGTTTGCCAATTTTCCTTATTGGTTTTCAATGGATCTATGGCCACAAGTTTATATTTTGGGGCATCGTGGTCGGTTAATACTAGTATTTTGCCATTTAGAGATTCAATAATTCCTGGATTATTTTCAAAGCCTTTTACCAATAGTTTTAGGTCGGTATCTTTTCCCTTATTAAGATCTGAAAACCAAATTTCCCCTCCACTTGTCCCTTCAGAAATATTCAGAAATAAATAATCCTCGTCTTCGCTAACAGATGCCCAGTAATAACGTTGGGGATGTTTTGAATCCTGATAAACCAATCGGTCTTTGTCCTGGGTTTGGCCTAATTCGTGGTAATATACTTTTTGAAATGTATTTGCTTCCGATAGCCCGCTTCCTTTTGCGGGCTTATCGTAGCGGCTATAATAAAAACCGTTACCTTTCCAACTTGCACCACCAAATTTAGTCCACTCAATCTTATCTGTTAACTTGGTTCCTGTTTCCACCTCCATTACATATATTTCCTGCCAGTCGCTTCCTGCTTTTCCTAGGCTATAAGCCATATATTTATTATCATGGCTAAACGCTATGCCTCCTAAAGAAACGGTTCCATCTTTGGATAAGGTATTTGGGTCGATAAAAACGGTGGGTTCGGCCCTTCGTCCCTTTTGAATGTATAAAACACTTTGATTTTGAAGGCCATTGTTTTTATAAAAAAAATAATGGTCTCCTTTTTTAAACGGACTGCTGTATTTAGTATAGTTCCAAATTTTTTCGAGGCGTGCTTTTAGTTTATCACGGTAGGGAATTTGCTTTAAATACCCAAAGGTATAGTCATTTTGAGTTTTTATCCAATGGGCCACATCGGCAGCGGTATCGTATTCGAGCCAACGGTATGGGTCGGCTATTTTGGTTCCAAAATAATCATCCGAAATGTCAACAATTTTGGTAACCTGCGGTTGACCAAAGGAAATGGGAGGGAGGTTTTTTTTAGAATCAGTCATACAAGCCGATAAGAGCAAAGAAGGAATTAATACGAAGGACAGTTTTTTAAACATAAAAATAATTTTATAAAACAAACCAATGAAAAAAAAGAGTATTTGATTTAAAGATTCGATGAAGGTGCAGTTTTATTTGGATAAAGAGGTTTTGTAAATTCTCAAAAAACAAAATCCATTCTTACCGGTCTTTTATCTGCCAACCATCTAAATCCCCTAAGTTTTTCCTTTTCCTTTGGAAACTTATCCAAAGGATAAAATGTCCCTTTGGGTGTAACCAAAAAGGTAACTTTCTTAACCTTATTTGAGTCAATTGTAAAAATCATCTTGGCGCATTCCACATAATTTGCTCCTGTATATTTGGCCGAATCCTCAGCAACATAATAAACAGATTGCCCATTGCCATTCACATTTACTTTGTAAAGTTTGCTATTAGCAAATAGGCCATGAAGGGTTTTTCCTCTTATCTGATTGTACTTTTCTGGAGCTTCTTCTAGTATTACCATGGCATTTTGCAACACATCCATATGATCTAAAACTTTTCGTTTTTGATAAATATAAATGGTATCGCCAGTAGTTTGATTGGCTTCGTTCCACAATATAGGGTCATTATAAAGCCTTATAACCGAATCTGTTAATGAATAACTCAAGCTATCTGCTACTCCCTGAATATCGGGCTTGAAAATTTTTACAGCACCATAAGCTGCTAATGATCTTTTTTTATTAATGGTATCAAACGTATCAAAAAAGTAGTCAGCTTTAAGGAAAAGCGAGTCTTTGTCCATTTTTTTAACAGCTATGGTATTGCCACTTATAAGGGTTGTTTTTTTAAACCGATGATGAATGCCCTTATTCCCTTTTATAACCATTTTTTGAAGCGTATCAGTCAGTTTTATATTGCCAAATGCATGGCCAATACCTGTATTGCGATTGTATAAAAAACTGTCGGAATCAATACGGTTTTCTTTACTCGTAATATAAGCTCGCTTGCTAAACTGGCATACATTATTTTTAGTATCGTACCAGCCATAATTACAAAAAAGCAAATTGTCGGTGCTTGAGATATATGTCGGTCCAAAAAAATAGGCTACTTTGGTATTTCCATTATAATTGAGGGTATCACCCTCCATGGTATACTCGGGGTTTACCAATTTTATATTTCCTTTAAAAAAATACTCCCGGCTTTGAGAATGGTAACTTCCCGAGCGGCTTACCATTGTATTTTCGCCATCTTTAATATTTCCTCCTGTTGTATAATAGGCTATTTTATTGGTTACATTGTATTGAATGGCATTGGTGGTTAGACTCATCTTTCCGTCAGTCATTTTTACATTGCGTTGGGCGCTGGCCATTTTAGTGTTTCCGTCATACAGCATATAATCACTCCAAACGCGCATACCGCCTACTTGATTTAAATAGGCATGACCAAAAGCTTCCATTTTGTTTTCATCTTTCCAAAACCAAGCGCTGTCGCAGGTTAGAGTCATATCGCCTTGCGACATGCTTACATGCCCAACAAGGCGTTCGGCATTGGCATAGTTTTTATTAAAATCAAGGTAATCGGCATTGTTAATGGTAATAGGTTCTTTGTTTTGGGCAAACAAAAAAACAGGGAAACAAAAAAATAAAAATGCTAAATGCCGCATTGCAGCAAAGATAGGGGAAATGCCCTTGAGCAAAAAATTAACGCTTCGACAGAACTTAAAAAAAAGGGCATAGCAAATGGCTAAAAAATAAATATAAACTACATTTGACATTGGATTGCATTTTTACAAGAATTGTGCCAAGGATTTATTGATCCTTTATATCAAACTCATATAACTTTAAAGATTTAGGGGTTGGATTTTTTATCTTTCGCTCTTTTACCTCTTGCAATGTTTTACCAATGGGGTTAAAATCCATATTGTCATTGGCAATAACAAAAAGTTTGTTATCTTTTATAAAGGTAAGATTATTAAAAAACTCAATGGGATAGTTTGTTTCAGTTACAATTTCAGATTGCCCCATATTAAGATAATCATAAACCAATCGGTGATATTTGGTTCGCCATGTTTTGGTTTTGGTATCAAAAACTAAAATATCCAGTTTTAATTGTTTTGGCTTCTCGTCCTTTCCTTTCCACACAACCCAAATTTCATTTTCCGTGCGCAAAAGAATTTTAAATATATAATTAAAAGAGTCGGCATGTTCCATAAATTCAGCTAATCTGGTGGGTATATTTCTTCCACGATATTTTTTGTAAATGGAATCGAAATAGAATTTATTGATTTCTGTAAAACTGGGTATTACATTTTTTAGAGTATCTGTCTTATAGTTTAACAGATTAATTAAAATAACCTCATTTTTTAATGCGTTTGCTAAAATAAGTTTATCGTCTTTTCCATTAACATAAGATGACAACCCTAAATTTAAAAATTCGGGATTGACATACTTATTAGAGTAAATATTCTTTTTAGATAAATCCTGAAGTATATCCACAGATAATATGTCCTCATAATAGTATGGTTTTTTGTTGATAATAATTCCATTAACAGGTTGGATACCAAAGAGTTCTTTATAGTAATAATATTCATTATATGGTGGAAAATTTGTATCATTAAAACTTATCTTTCGGGTAATAACAAGTTTGTTTGATTTTATTTCTAAATAAATAAGATATTTTTTTTCGAAAACTATGAGAAATTTATTTGAATCGGCTGTAATGTTAAAACTGGTTAAATTAGGAATTATATCTAAACTGTCAGCGAA
>CANMPY010000202.1 GCA_947499775.1 Bacteroidota bacterium
CTATCTTTACGTCCCTCATAGGCGTAAATAAATGACCTCAATACTACCTTAATGCCTCCCGGTGTAGGATAATTGCCAGTAAAATACCAATCTCCTTTATGATTTGGGCAGGCTTTGTGCAGATTTTCGACACTTTGAAAAACCATATCTACGGTAGCAACTAAATCATCAGGGGTAATAATATTTCTAATTTCTTCGGTTAATTGCTCATCTGTAAATAAATCATAAAGATCTTTAACGGCATTGCGTAATTGAGAATTAGGTAAAGTAATGAGACGCTTACATTCGTCATATGTTTCGGTAATTTTTGCTTCGAGGCCTTGTTTTTTTAATAAATTAATAAGGGCCTTGTAGGCTACAAATTCATTAAAACGACTCATATCAATGCCGTAACAATCGGGGTATTTAATAATTGGCGCCGATGATACAATAACGATATGTTTTGGATGAAGTCGATCTAAAATACGCAAAACACTTTTATTTAGTGTAGTGCCTCTAACCACCGAATCATCCATTACCACTAAGGTATCTTGATGGTTGTTCACCAATCCATAAGTTACATCATAAGCTTCGCCAACCAAATCATCGCGATCTTTGCCTTGTGTAATAAAGGTGCGCATTTTGGCATCCTTGATTAATACTTTTTCAAGGCGAGGCATTATCGACACAATTGCAGAAATTTCATCGCGAGTAACGTTGCTACCCAGTTTATTAATTTCTTCAATTTTCCAGGTATTCAAATAGTCATTAACCCCATCAAGCAAGCCATAATAAGCCGTTGAAGCTGAATTAGGAATATAGGAAAATACGGCAGTTTTAAAATTAAAATCAACTTTTTTTAATACCGCATCGGTTAATAGCCTACCTAATTGTTTTCGTTCCTGATAAATATCAGAATCACTAGCCCGAGAAAAATATATTCGCTCAAACGAACAACTTTTCTTTTCGGTAGGAGGAATTATTGAGACCTCTTTTACTGCGCCTGATTGTTTTATTATTAAAGCATTGCCGGGTTGTAGTTCTTTAATATCTAAGCGTTTAAAGTTAAAAGCAGTTTGAATTGCTGGTCTTTCACTGGCAGCTACAAATATTTCATCGTCCTCGCAGTAGAACGATGGCCTTATTCCAGCTGGATCTCTAATAATAAAAGCGTCGCCATGTCCAAGCATTCCAACCATATTGTAGCCGCCATCTACATTTTTGAATGAGCGTTTTAAGATAGCTTCAATATCGAGTTCTTCTTTAATCTTGGCGGTTATATCAGTATGTGAAAGCCCTTGATTTTTATATTTTCTAAAAATTAATTCATTTTCTTCATCTATAAAATGACCAATTTTTTCGAGCATAGTCACATTATCCGAAATTTCTTTAGGATGCTGACCCAAATCAATTAGGTGTTGAAACATTTCTTCAACGTTGGTCATGTTATAATTGCCTGCCAATACCAAATTGCGGCTCATCCAATTATTTTGCCTTAAAAACGGATGTATGTGTTCAATTGAATTTCCCCCGTGTGTTCCATAGCGCAAATGACCAATAAGAAGTTCGCCAGCATAAGCAAAATTATCCTTTAGCCATTCAATATCATCTACCTTATCAGGATCAAGAGAATCGTATTTGGCTTTAATCTCACCAAACATATCGGCCACCGCATTTTTACTTACACTGCGTTTGCGAGCAATATAGCGCTGCCCGTATTTAGGATCTAATTTTATTATTCCAATTCCTGCACCATCTTGCCCCCTATTGAGCTGCTTGGCCATTAAAAGTTGTAATCGTTTTAGACCGAAAAGAGAGGTGCCATATTTTTGGCGATAATATTCAAGTGGTTTTTTAAGTCGGATAAAGGCTATTCCACACTCATGCTTAATAGGGTCGCTCATAAAATTGAATGTGCAAATTTAACGATTAAAAATGGTTGCAAAGTAGTTTATGGTTTTAAGGTTTCTATTTATCATTTTTGTACTGTGGCAAAGTGGATGCAAAAATTAGATGAATTCATCTTGAATAATCAACTGATAAAAAGCAGTGATTATTTATTAGTGGCGGTAAGTGGGGGTATGGATTCCATGTTTTTATTAACCTATTTGCATTCTAAAAATTATGCTTTAGCTGTAGCCCATTGTAATTTTGGATTAAGAGGGGCTGAAAGTGACCTTGACGAAGCACATGTTCAAACCTTTTGTGAATTACATTCTATCCCATTTCACACAAAAAAGTTTGAAACCGCTCTTTATGCTAACGAAAATAGTATTTCGATACAAATGGCTGCGCGCGATTTACGCTACATGTGGTTTAATGAATTATGTGAAGCACTGTATGACGGTAAACCAAAAATTGTTACTGCTCATCATAAGTCAGATCATGCCGAAACCATATTGATAAACATGTTAAGGGGTACAGGCTTAAAAGGGTTAGAGGGAATTGCTCACATTTCGCAAAATGTAATTAGGCCTATGCTGTGTTTGAGTAGGTTGGAGGTTAAAAATGCAGTAGCAGACTTAAATATTATTTTCAGGGAAGACCAGAGCAATGAAAGCGATAAATACCATAGAAATCGCTTGAGGCTAAATGTGATTCCCGAATTAAAAAAAATTAATCCTGATTTAGAAAATACGTTTCTGTCCAATTCTAAAATAGTTCAACAAGCCAATAATTTTATCGACTATTATATGGAAACTATTGAAAAAGAAATTGTCTCCGTTCAAAATAAGCAAACCCATGTAGATGTAAATGAACTATTGAAAAAGCCTGAGCCAAAATTTATCTTATATACTTTTTTGGTGAAATTTGGATTTAATGCAGCTTCAGTTGATGATATTTACCTTGCTATGAACGGGTTATCAGGCAAGCAGTTTCTTTCTGATTCTCATCGATTAATAATAAATAGAGGCCAATTAATTCTTAAAAAGCACCCACAGTCTTGTTTAGATACATATCAAGTAAATAAGGATACAACACACCTTTATACCCCTCATCATCTTTGGAATTTTAAAATAACAACCAAGGACTGGATTATACCCGATTCTAACCAAGAAGTTCTTATTGATTTTGATCACTTGCGTTTTCCTTTAAGCATTAGACCATGGCAACAAGGCGATAAGATAAGGATACTTGGAATGAAAGGGCACAAAAAGATTAGCGATATTTTAATCGATAAAAAATTGTCACTATTTGAAAAGGAACAGATTTGGGTCCTTATTTCAGACGATAAAATACTTTGGGTAAGTGGTATTGCCCTAAGCGAGGAGTGTAAAGTTTGTGAATCTACCAAAAAGGTATTGGCCATTACGATAGCCAATAGTTTGACCTCGATTTAAACCGCAGGCATTTGAAATGAAACTAAACCGTTAGGTTATTAAAGCCCAAATCCTATACTCAGTCCTGAGATTACGCCAATTGAACTGCGATAGCTATCCATAAATCGGCTAGCTTGTTTATAATCGCCACTGCTTTTTTGCATAGCATTGCCTAAATATAAATCTACACAAAAGCTCGAACCCAAGGGTGCATGTAATCCAAATATAAATCCGGTTATTAAAGATGAGGCAGAACCTTCCTCCCAAATATTAAAACCAATATTATTGTCTATTTCGTATTTGAAATTTGAGTTTTTAAATGAAATATAGGGGGCAATATAAAGCCCATTAAACATGACAGGATCTTTGCCCGCAAAATATTTAAAGATTAAATCGAAACGTGTTCCAGAGAAATTTTTGATATCATTATTAAAACCAGTTTGCAAATTTTGTTCTTCGAAATTAGCATAGCCAACCGCAATTTTAAGGGCATGTTTAGGTCCGACTTGCCTTTCATATCCAGCTAACATGTAGTTGGCCATTGCTTTTGCGGGATAAAAGGTAATAATTTGACGGTAGGGAAATTCCTTTTTTGTTTTTTTTGATGCAGTGTATTTTATATTCTTATCTGCAGGAGGAATTATTGAAAATGTAGAATTAGCCAGAATTTGACATGGAGCCAAAATAATGAGGAGTATTTTTAAAAGATTTATCATAATAGATAGTGGTAAATACATAGTGTAAATTGCAATAACCTTCTCCCCAAACAACGCAAATAAAAAAAAGGGCTGAGGATGAAAAAATCCTTTTAAAAGCAAGTTTTGGCCTGTCGGGTATCTTTGTCTTCTTACGTCGCCCCATTCTGCCACTGACAGAATGAAAGTGTAAGCTTCCCCAAAAATAGTACAATTTAAAAATAGACAAAAAGATAGTAATTTTAAATTGTAAAAAAAATGAAAC
>CANMPY010000203.1 GCA_947499775.1 Bacteroidota bacterium
GCAGATGAGGCCTTTCTTTTAGGCCCCCCTCCTTCTTCCCAATCCTATTTATTAGGCGATAAAATTATTGAAATCTGCCTCAATTCAGGTGTTGACGCCATACATCCTGGATATGGCTTTTTATCTGAAAATGCAGATTTTGCCCGCAAGGTCTCCAAGGCTGGGTTAAAACTTATTGGGCCATCCCCAGAAGCAATGCAAACCATGGGTAATAAATTGGCTGCTAAGGAAGCTGTTTCTGAATATAATGTACCAATGGTACCCGGCATTAATAAGGCCATTTTAGATAGCGCTTTGGCCATGAAAGAAGCACAAGAAATTGGATTTCCAGTGCTTATAAAAGCGAGTGCAGGAGGAGGAGGCAAAGGGATGAGAGTGGTTAGCCATGTCGAAGAATTTGAAGAGCAAATGAAATTGGCTATTAATGAAGCTAAAAGCGCCTTTGGTGATGGTTCTGTATTCTTAGAAAAATACGTTGAAAACCCGCGCCATATTGAAATACAAATTTTAGGCGATCAGTTCGGAAACATTGTTTATCTTTTTGAAAGAGAATGTAGCATACAGCGAAGGCATCAAAAGTTGGTTGAAGAAGCCCCTTCATCCATTGTGAATCCAGAATTAAGAAAACGTATGGGTGAAGCTGCCGTAAATGTTGCGAAAGCATGCCATTATACCGGTGCTGGAACCGTTGAATTTTTAGTGGACAAAAACCTTGATTTTTATTTTTTAGAAATGAATACTCGCCTTCAAGTAGAGCACCCTGTTACCGAAATGATTACAGGTCTCGATTTGGTAAAAGAACAAATACGGATTGCTAGAGGAGAACCCTTGGGGTACAATCAAGAAGATATAAAAATAAATGGACATGCCATTGAGTTAAGAATTTGTGCCGAAGACCCTGCTGAAGATTTCGTTCCTAGCATTGGTAAATTGACACGCTATATCAAGCCTGAAGGCTTAAATATTAGAGTAGACGATTGTATGGAAGAGGGAATGGAAATCCCGATATACTACGATAACATGATTGCAAAATTAATAGTATGGGCTGAAAACCGTCCAGAAGCCATAAATTTTATGAATAAGGCCATTAGCGATTATGAAATTGAAGGCATTAAAACAACGTTGCCTTTTGGTAAATTTGTGATGAATAATCAAAATTTTCAAAATGGTGATTTTGATACGCATTTTGTTAAAACCCATTTCGACGCTCTCCATTTAACAGAAAATAATGATGAAGTTGCGGCACTTTTTTCTGCTTGGCTAATGGATCAATCAAAAAAAGAAGTTATTTTACCTGCCATGGGTTATAAAAAAGCTTGGTATTTAAAACGAAAAGAGGTTTAGTAAAACAATAAAGGCCCGCTTCACAGCGAGCCTTCATTTAATAAGCTAAACCTAATTTTTGACAATTTAATTGTCTACATACTTATTGGGTTACAAGTACTATGCCGAAATGTTATACTATTAATAATTAAAGAGATAAAAATAATTACAGTTTACCTAATTCTCAAAATAGTGCAAATTTTCCTAAATTGAAATTACACAAAGAAACAAATGATATCAAAATTAACAAAAATAACACTTACAATTATATGCTTAAAACTAGGCTTAAGCGCAAAAAGTCAAGATATTTATAACTCTGCTCATTCTTATCAATATGCAACGTATTTATTTAAATCTAAAGAATTTAGCAGGGCAGCACATGAATACCAAAGAGCCTGTTTTCTTGATTCGCAAAATTGGGTAGCACATTTCTATCTCATTCAAAGTTATCGAAAAAGTGGTCAAGAAAATAAAGGGATAAGCCATTTTACAAAAATTCAACTCCAATTGCCCAAATCAGAAAAACTAAAATTTGAACATGAAAGTAATATATGCAGGTTTCGCACCAAACCAAACTATTTTGAAACAAAGACAGAAGCAGATTCCGTAGGGTCACTTCCTTATTTCAAGGGTCCAGCTCTATTAATGAGCCACAAGTGGGCCGATTCAAGAGCCTACATATCATCCACATCCTATAAAGAAAATAAAACCTTAAATAACTATTATCAATTGGCTTGCGATGGCATAAATATTAATTATAAAAAACCATGGCTTGCGGGCACACTCTCTACTATAGTACCTGGGCTTGGCAAGTTTTATACAGGATATACCAAAGATGGCCTTATTGCCTTATTAATGACAAGCATTTCAGGTTATCAAGCCTACCGAGGTTATTCGGGCAAAGGCGCCCGGTCGGGTATTTTTATAATTTATACAGGAATGGCTGCTGGATTTTATCTAGGAAATATTTATGGATCAATAAAATCAGCTAAACAAAAAAACAGTAGACTAAATGAAATGATGGATGCTAAAACTAAAGAAATATTTTATGAATGGGCTGAGTGATTTCTTAACTATAAATATTGAATTTAGGAAAATTAATACGTCTATCTTTGCTAGTCAAAATTTTAATAATTGCTAGCCATGGAAACCATACAAAATAAAGTCAGTCAAAGTGGCCTCCTTACGTTTAATCTTGAAGATTATTACGATACGAATGCGCGCATTGTATTCGACCTAAAAGAGTGTTTATTTATGGGGTTAATTATCAAAGAAAAGGAATTTAGAGAGTTCATTAAAACAAACGATTGGGAGCTTTTCAGAAATGCCAATGTTGCCATTATATGTTCTGCAGATGCCATTGTACCTACTTGGGCTTTTATGCTCATCGCCTCAAAACTTTCTGGAATTGCAAATCATTTCGCCTTCGGAGATTTAACTAATCTTGAAAATTCTTTATTTCAAAACGCTTTATCAAAAATAGACATCGATGCGTTTCGTAATCAAAAAGTAGTGATTAAGGGCTGCGGAAATTTACCAATTACAACCAATGCTTATGTCGAAATTTCAAGGCTTTTACTTCCCGTTGTTAGCAGTATAATGTATGGTGAGCCGTGCAGTACAGTCCCTGTTTTTAAGCGAAAATTATAACAAATAAAAATATGAAATAAAAAAACCCTTTGATGAAATCATCAAAGGGTTTTTTATTATTTACCAAATTCTCAATTTATTTCTCTGGATTGTTCAATTTACTATTTTTTCGGCTATAGGTAAAGTAGATTACAAACCCAATGGCAAGCCAAATCAATAATCGTGACCAATTGGCCCAACCCAATCCAACTACCATTGCAAAACAAACGATCATCCCTAATATGGGAACTAAAGGAACCCAAGGCGTTCTGAAATTTCTATGTATTTCAGGATTAGTTTTTCGAAGTATAATAACACCTGCACATACCAATATAAAAGCAAATAAAGTGCCTATACTCGTCATATCGCCAACTATATCACCAGGAACAAATGCAGCAAAACTTCCTACAAAAACAAAGAAAATTAAATTGGATTTATAGGGTGTTCTAAATTTCTTGTGAAGTACACTAAAAACTGGTGGAATTAATCCATCTCGGCTCATCGAATAAAAAACTCGACTCTGTCCCATAAGCATTACTAATATAACTGAACTAAAACCAGCAAGAATAGCTACGGTTACAAGTTGTGCCAACCAAGCATAGCCTGTCATATAGGTTTTTATTGCATAAGCTATAGATGCTTCTTTACCTTGGTTTCTAAAATCATCAATAGTAGCCACCCCTGTTAAAACATGGGCAAACAAAATATATAATACCGTGCAAATAGCCAACGAACCTAATATTCCAATAGGCATATCTCGTTTAGGGTTTTTCGATTCCTGTGCGGCAGTACTTACTGCATCAAATCCTATAAAGGCAAAGAAAACTACGCCTGCTGCGCCTAAAATACCCATGATGCCACCATAATTATGATCTACACCTTGGCTATCTACATATACAGTAGCTTCGGGTATATAATTGGCGTGATTCTCTGGATTCATAAATGACCAACCAAACACTATAAATAAAACAACAATGGCTACTTTGGTAATTACAATTATTCCATTAACCCATGCTGATTCCTTTGTGCCACGAATTAATAAAAGTGAGAGTAATAAAATAATAAATAAGGCTGGTATATTCATAATACCGTTTGCACCTAATGTAGATGTTTCGAATGGTGAATGGCACCATTCGTAGGGTATATGCATCCCGACATATTCGAGCAATTTATTTAAGTATTCACTCCAAGCAATACCAACGGTAGCCGCTCCTAGGGCATATTCTAACACTAAATCCCATCCAATAATCCAAGCCATAAATTCGCCCATTGTAGCATAGCTATACGTATAGGCACT
>CANMPY010000204.1 GCA_947499775.1 Bacteroidota bacterium
TATATAATAAAGTAAATTTATGTTTATTAAATTCTTAGATAAGAATAATTATATGAAAGGATTTGGGCTTCTTATTATATTCTCTCTCATTAGTACCTGTATGTATTGTCAAAATTTCTCATGGGCAAAAGTCATTGGTGGGAGCAATTACGATGAAGGCAATAAAACTGTTCTTGATGTTGCGGGAAATATATACTCCACTGGTAAATTCCAAGGCACGGTAGATTTTGACCCAGGCATTGGAACCTTTTATTTGACTTCGGACCAATCAACAGGGATTTTTGTTTTAAAATTAAACGCATCAGGAAATTTTAAATGGGCAAGAAAAGTATACGACGGGCAGGCTGCTTCTGCAAATTTTATTTCGTTAGATTCTTCTGGAAATGTTTATACGACAGGCGAGTTCAATAGCACATCCGACTTCGATCCGGGAAAAGGAATATTCAAGCTGACTTCTGTAGGAGAAAGTGATATTTTTATTTCAAAATTGGATATGAATGGAAATTTTAAGTGGGCAAAAAGCATAGGAGGAAGTAACTTTGATTATAGTAATTCTTGTGTAATTGAACATTCAGGAAACATATTAATTACAGGCTCTTATATAGATTCAATAGATTTTAATCCCGGCAATGACATCTTTACTTTACCGGGATCGAAATACAACCAGCACGGTTTTGTATTAAAATTAAATGCAATGGGGGATTTTATTTGGGCTAAACAACTAGGAGGTGAAGGACGCTCCATAAATATTGGCACTTCGGGTTCAATTTGCGTTGCAGGATCTTTTAGAGGTTCTGTTGACTTTGATCCCGGTATTGGTAAAATTTATTTAACTTCTTCAGGCCGTTCTGATATTTTTATTTTAAAATTAGATAAGAATGGAAATTTTATTTGGGTTCGAAAATTTGGAGGAACTGGGTCTGATTTTGTTAATTACCTAATACCTGATAAAATGGAAAATATAATTTTTACAGGTAGATTTGAAGGAAAGGCCAACTTTGACGCAGGAAAAGGAATAGAAAATTTGACATCCGCCGGAGGAATGGATATATTTATATCGAAACTTGACGTTGGAGGCAATTTATCATGGGCTAAGAGTATGGGAGGAAAAGGCTGGGATGAAAGTTATTCTTTGACACTTGATGACTCAGGAAATATATATGCCACGGGAATTTTTGATAGCTTAGCCGACTTTAACAGAGGTGGAATACCCTATTATTTGGCTTCATATGCTACTGATTTGAATATTTATTTTTTGAAGTTGGATAAACTAGGGGCTTTGGAATGGGTTAAACAATTCGATGGGAAAGGAGGAGCTTTTGGTCATTCTATAATAGTAGATCCGTTAGATAATATATACATAACTGGAAGTTTTGGAGGCCAAATTGATTTTGATTCAGGCCCCGGAATTTTTAGTTTTGATTCAAAAGGAGCGGACATATTTATTGTAAAATATGGTAACTGCGACCTGAGGATTGAGACCCAACCGTTTAGTCAAACTATTAATGTTGGTGCCAATGTTCAATATACTGTTTTAGCATCTAACCCTTTGGCTACTTATCAATGGCAGCAAAATTCAGGGAAAGATTTTATGAATCTATTGGATACTGGGCAATATTCAGGAGTTAAGAATGACACTTTGAATATTACCGCTGTTTCTTTAAGCCAAAATAACTACCATTACCGCTGCCTCGTTGATATTGATAGTTGTTTTGAAATTAGTATTGCAGCCAAACTTACAGTAAAGGAAAATGAAATTAAAGACTATATAATTATTTTCCCTAACCCTTCAACAGGAACAATTACCATAAAATCTAAAAATATTCCAATTGACTTACCCTATGATTTAATTGATGCTATTGGTAGAAAGATTATAGTTGGTAAATTGAATAGTAACTTAACTATTATTGATATTAGCAGCTTAGCTCAAGGTTTTTATTTTTTACAAATAGGGGGAGTGAACCGGGAAATATTTAAGATTGTGAAGCAGTAAAGTTTAGTACATAAAACATCCAAGGTTTTCTTACCCTAAAGTGCAGGTCTTTTATATATTGGTCGTTTCTCCAAACTAAATCTTGGAGGTTTTCCATATTTAAAAACAAAAATAATCAATAAGCCAATAAATACGTATCCTTTGAATGGTCGGGCAAAAGTCTCAATTCATGCTTTATTACATCTACTTCCAAACCGAGCATTTCCATTGGTATAACACCAAGTAATACGGATGCATTGTCATGTAATTCAATTACTTCTACAATGGCATTTCTTCCTTTTATACTCAGCATTGCGTTGCTGTAAATATTTGTTACATATTCACCGGTAGCAGTACTTACTACTACTTCTCTGCTAAGTGGTAAACCCAATTGCTCAATATATTTTTTTGGTAGACATAGGGTTGTAGCTCCCGTATCCACCAAAACATTTTCTAATGTTAGGGTTCTTATTTCAGCCGGTGAAATAATCTTTTCCTCAGCTTTTAGAAGGTCTTTGTTATTGATAACTTCTATTGTAATAACTACTTTTCCCATATTTTCAATTCAATAACAAATATAGACCTTTATAAAAAAAACATTTCTTATTTTAAAGTAATTTCTAAGGATAAAAAATCTTTTAGTTTCAAAAAACCTTCAAGGTTTTATTAATTTAAAATTATAAGTGTTTCAAATTACAGAAGAATTGCCAACCCAAAACCTTGAAAGTTTAGTAAAGAAAATCTACTTAAAAACAATCTCCGTAGCCCCATACCCAAACTTTTCCTTTTGAGCCTCGTAGTAGGTTTTTACGGCGGGATGTCCGCTAATCTCTTTCCAAACTTTTTGCTTTAATGCATTGGTTCCTACACCGTGAATGATAGTGATTTTGGCATAATTGAGAGCCAAAGCCTTTTCAAAAATATTTTTGAAATGACTTATTTGAATAATAAGAGCTTCTTCGCCTGTTAATTTGCTATAGTCTTTTACTAACTGATGAATATGAATGTCAACAATTTCCTCTGGACGAATTATATTTATTAGTCTTTCCTTAGGTTTGTTTTCTATTTTTATGGTTTCAGTTGCTATGGTAAACGGTTCTATTTTATTAGGTTTTAATGAAACGAGATAGGTCTGTTTCCCATTTACTTCCTTTACATTCATAAAATCTTTTGAGCGAAAAGTATATTCTAAATACCATGGAATTCTTGGTTTTTCAGCATCTTTTTCATGAAAAATAATTCGGAAACAATAGGTTCCCCATTCTTCTAGCTCAGCTAAATTTAAGGTGTTTATTAAATAAGAAGTATGTTTTTCTATTCTTCCACCAAACAGTGGTTTGAATACTTTGCCTTGCTTTACGGCTACACTTAATAGTATATCGCTACTGCTGTTGTTCAGTAAACTTGCTTTATACCACGTTTGAGAGCTTTGTTCGAACCATAAGGATATTTCCGATTCGCCAATGGCAATTTTATTCGCCATCGGAATTTCAGCTTTATCGTGTTGCTCCACCAAATTAATTGGGGTCACTATCATTATTTCCCTTTTTAATACCGGAATTTCAAAGCCATCTTCAATGCTAACGCCTATGGTTTTGTCATCAATCAAACGGGTTATTGTTCCGCTTAAAGATTCATTTATAAATTTTACCTTATCGCCAATTTGCATTTTTTCAAAGGTATGGTAATTGATATAACTGTAATAAAGATAAATTTTCTGCAACAAAAAATCCCAACCTTGCGATTGGGATTCATTTGCGGGTCGGACGGCGAGAGAACCCGTCTCGCCCTTGGCGAGATGACAGGGCGGCATTCCACCAAAATAGGGAGTAGATTTGATTATTTAAGGGTTGAAGAATAGAGTAATATCGAATTTTTGAATGAGGGAGTTTAGATAGGTGTGATTGTATTTTTTAAGTTGTTTTTCTCTTATCAGGGCTTCTTTTTTGGTTGGGTGTATTTCTAAATAAACAAGAGACCAAGGTCCTTTATTAGAAGTAAACTTACTCAAATTAGTATTGTGCTCTTCAAGTCTTTTCATAGGATTTAATGAAAAGCCTTTGTATAAGATACCGAGTGAGCTACTGCGAATTATATAAACATAAAACATTTCTATAAATGCAAAAAATCCCAACCTTGCGATTGGGATTCATTTGCGGGTCGGACGGGACTCGAACCCGCGACCTCCGCCGTGACAGGGCGGCATTCTAACCAGCTGAACTACCGACCCAGGTAATTAAGGAGTGCAAAAATAATTCCTTTTTTGTAAGGAAAC
>CANMPY010000205.1 GCA_947499775.1 Bacteroidota bacterium
ATATCATGAAATATAAATATATTATAAACAATTGTATTACATATATAAATGGCTTCCCAGAGTCCAACATTGAGAAAAGAAGCCCAGTTGTAGAACTAATAATGAATAACAAGAGCATAGGGAAAAGTTGCATTGAGGCATGATGTTTTCTTAATTTTCCAAATATTTGCAATTTTTTCTTCATATAAAGAAGAATTAAAATTTGAGGGACTAATACTAAAAAAAGCCAATCTGTTAATATGAGTCGTACTCCAGCAATCGAGTAAAAACCACCCACTGGTGCGAGGAGTGCGAAAAAAGGTATCATTAAAAGCACAGCCGCCGGCCGAACTAAAGCGAGGCCAATGCAAAAAATACCAGCTAGTAGTGTTGAAAACATAATTTCTTTTTCACTTCTCGAAAGCAGAGTCAAAACTATAGGTAAACTCCAAATCATGCCAATTAACGTGAGATAACGCCAATTGCTTCTATTGCTCGCCGCCACCGCAGAATGCAGAAATGGGGTGGCTGGATTTCTCTGGCCTGACATTTATATTGAACTATTATTTGTGATATACATTTCAACTCTAGCAAAAAATTGTTCCCAAATATTTTTTTCAGTATAATCATTTAAATATCTCTGCCTTCCAGCCTCACCAATGGCACGGGCTTCTTCAGGATGTGCAAGATAATATCGGATCAAATCAATTCCTTCCTGGGGAGTGTCAAAACCCAAAATCTCAGTACCTTCTTCAAATACAAGACTTAAATTTTTTTTATTATCACATACTTGACATACCCCAAATGCAGCAAGGTCATAAAGCCTTCCATTTATAGGGCCCAAGGAATTATGCAGATTTAAGCCGATTTTAGAGTTCGCATATAATTCAGGGATTAAATCATCATCAATATGACCATTATCCCAATTGCCGCCATATGCAACAATATCAGGAAATGAATGCTCAATTTGTTCCATAAATTTCTTTTTTTTGTATAAGCCCAAATATTTTCCGATGAAGCGAAATTTTGACGCGCCGTACTTTGAACCGATAAAAACCAATGGGATGTTTCGCTTACTGCTGTCTACCAAAATAGCGTCTAGCTCATCTTGATAATGAAATGGGCCAAGAGGCCAAAAAAAAACATTTTTACAACCCCAACCCTGATACATACCAATGCTAGTAGGATTAGAAATAGCACAGATATCATAGTTTAGTGCAACTGGCTTAGAAATCACGTCAGATGCATCTGGATCATCAGCGCAATGATAAATCTTAATCTTATTGAACTGACTAAGAAAGTCGGGGTGTATCAAAGCCCCGTTGTAATGGATGAAAATATCACATTCGTCAATTTTTTTCCCAAGAGCCTCATACAAAGCTAAGAGCTTCTTATCGCCCTTTTTCCATAACTTATCCAAATAAGGGAAAATAGTATAGGGATGAAGATCCGACATGTTGAAATTAGTTATTTTGTAGCCTAATGACAATGCTGCTAAGCGCCTCCTTTCATGCCATTGGTGCATATGCTTTCCGACATTTGAATGTGCTAATAAAAATTTTTTTTCTTTAAAATTTATATTGTTAAAAGGTAATTCAGGATATTTTTCCATTTTAATTTACAGGATGTTGAAAATCTAGAAAAGATTTTGTTATGAAAAAAGTCCTCATCTGCACATTTGCCAAAAGGGAAGCCAATAGAACTGCCAAAAAAATAAGCATACTCATAAATGTAGCCCATTTCAAAAAGAGAGTATTGAAAACAGGGGTATTTCGCAATATGATTACGCCAATTAAGGCGATCACTACAATCAATAGAAAGTATATCATCTCCCGACGTAACTTGTGTCGCTGCTTTGGAAAAAAAGCCCTACGGGCAATTACAATATAACCAGAATTCATCAAAAGCAAA
This sequence comes from Bacteroidota bacterium, assembly GCA_947499775.1. GTDB lineage: Bacteria > Bacteroidota > Bacteroidia > NS11-12g > UBA9320 > JABWCE01. The sequence goes on from CANMPY010000205.1 coordinate 1,891, forward strand.
ATACTCACATAAGCAATTACAGCTCCGATACTTCCAAATTGCTTAGATGCAATAAAAATACCCGCAGCCTGTAAAACTGTAAATACAGTCATCAGTATATTCCTGGATTTTAAGGCGCCAATATAATCTGACATAGGAGCTATGATGGAGGAAAAGGAATTAGAAAGTATGGTCAGAGATAAAATTGCAATAATTCCGCCAGCGGTCAAATTACCAGGTAACAAAATCCCAGCAATAATATCTGCTCCCAAAAAAACCATTATGGAAAATATTACTGCCATTGCAATAATTCTTGATACTGCATCCCATAATTTTCTTGTAGCAAGAACACCATTGAGCACAACACCTTGTGCACGTACTGCCAGTGCGTTACCGATTATACTAAAAGGAAAGTTTATCAATTCCGAAATTTTTGCAAATGCACCTACAATGCCAACAAGAGCTGATCCAAATATCCTTCCAAATAAAAAAATGGGTATAGCTTGAAATATTCTTGTGATTAACCGTAACCATAAGAAATGGGAACTCTCCATTAGCATTTGTTTTCCTGATAGCCTTGTATTATTTGAATCATTTAGAGTATTTTCAAACTTATTAGATATCTGCTTTCCGGAAATTAACCTTTTGAGTAAATAAATACCCATAACTGATGTACAAAGCGCCGAAATGATTTGAGCAATAGCCAAACCACGTGGTGATGGCATAAAAAAGACAACGCATAACCAGGTGGCCGAACGCAGAATAGATTCAAATGTGTCAACTATTGCTATCGACTTAAAAGCAAGAAGTGAGTTCATACTTGCACGTACAAAATTCAAAGATATTGTAATCCATGAAGCCATGACTAATAATCCCATTAATTGGAGGCTAAACTCCGTTTTGGAATTGACCGAAATCAGATAAGTTGCACTAATCAATGGAATAAATCCAATTAAAGCTACTTTAGTTTGCAATTTTGCCCAACTTTCTATTACCTGATTTAAAGGTTTTGAATTTGTCTCCCTTGCTTCAGCAATAGCTTTCCCGGCTGCTGATGAAACTCCAAAATCTACAAAAGATTCCAAAGTACCAACGATGGCACCTATATACACTACTATTCCATAATTACTTGCTCCAAGAGCCCTGATCATCAATGGGAAACAAATAAAGGTCAACGCTGAAGTAACTATTCTTGGAATTGCACTTAGTCCTAATACCGAGAGTAAATAATTTTTATCTTTCAATTTGTTGCTTTTCGGTTACATATATTTTATCAACCAACATTTGTAATACATCAGCATATTTTCTACTAACTTTTTCTATAGATAATTCATCTTCAAATCGCTTTACAACAAGCCCTCTATAATATTTTTTATTTTTGATAATTTTTTTTACTCCTTCCAATATTTCGTTGTATTTAACCTTAGGAAAATCGCATTCGTATCTGTGAGCACAATAAAAACCATTTTCAAAATCATTTCCCGGAATTAGAATACCTGCATCTCTAACAATATCCGGTAGCCCACCGCTTGCTACTGCAACAACCGGAAGCCCGAAAGCCATAGATTCAACTACTGTATTTGGGCAAGCATCGCGGAAAGAAAAAGTTAAATATGCATCACTTGACAACAAAACAAGTCTCATTTCTTCTGTAAATATTTTAAACTTAGGAATGGTCTTAATATATAATTCATTTCCCAATGTAAATAAGTCATCCTTACAAAAACAAACTGAAGTTTTGCCGCTATAACCTATAATTGTCAATTCAATTGGAACTTGTGCTTCTTCATTTGCCCATTTAATGAACCGAATTAATTCATGTATTCTTTTTGAAGGACGCCATTCATCATATAATGTAACGACACGTATTTTTTCACCATCATCTTCTAATTCTTTGGATATTTTACTCCCCATATATTCAGCCCCATTTACAATAATGCTGTAAGGTTTTCTGCGAAAAAAGTGGCCATGAATTTCTTGTGAAAATACGGATTGATAGATTACATGATCTGCCAGAATAATGCGAATAAAAGCGCCGTAGTTTTCACTTAAGAAATTGGCACAAAAAGCAAAAAAATCATGTGATGCCGGAAATACAAGACCAATACTGAGGAACTTCCTTACCAACCAATGAAATTTTGCCAAAAATTCAGGGGATAGCTTATCGAAATAAAGGCTGTCTATTCTTATTACTACCTTTTGCTGCTTGAACTTAGCCGTTAGAATTTTGCCAAAAGGTGCAGAAACACTAAATAAAATAACTGAGGGAGAAATACTATATGGCTCCCCAATTTCATTTAAATTATTTGCAAGTAAAGTAAAAAAACGTTGTCCTGAAGTTGATTTTCCCTGCTCATAAAATACACGATATTTA
>CANMPY010000206.1 GCA_947499775.1 Bacteroidota bacterium
ATCTTCCCCTATGATTATGGCTTCCTGTTTTTTAGATTCAGCCTTTTTGGGGTCAATGGTTTGTTTAATGTTTTGAACAATTTGCTCGCGATGATTTATTTGACTGTCATTAATTATCTGTCTTATTTTTAATTTTTCTTTCTTAATAACTTCTTTGGCAAGCATGTAATAAAGATCATGTTCGCTTGGGGCTCTAAAAAAACCAGTTACAATGAGTATATTTTCTTTTGAAAACTCTACTTTTTCATTTTTAAATTTTTTAGCAAGCTGCTCCTTCCCCACTTCGGCAATACTTCTTTTTTCTTCTTTTAATAAGTACTTTATGCGTTGTTTTGCCTTTCCTGTAACCACATACCCTATCCAATCTTTATGGGGTTTTTGCTTGGCTGATGTTAATATTTCTACTTGGTCACCATTTTGGAGGCAATGGCTTAACGGAACAATTTTATTATTTACCTTGGCTCCAATACATTTGGCTCCAATATCGGAATGAATATCGAAAGCAAAATCGAGGGCGGTAGCATTAATAGGTAGTTTTTTTAATTCGCCATTGGGGGTAAATACAAATACTTCCTCTGAAAGAAAATTGGTATGAAATTCTTCAACAAAGTCTAAAGCATTACCCTCAGGATTTTCCAACATTTCTCTAATATTGTTTAGCCAATTATCATAATTGGTCACTTCTTTAGCATTTTCTTTGTATTTCCAATGGGCAGCATAACCGAGTTCGGCTATTTCATCCATGCGATTGGTTCTTATTTGCACTTCAACAAATTTCCCAAATGGCCCCATTAAAGTAATATGCAACGACTCGTATCCATTCGACTTAGGTGTTGATATCCAATCACGCATACGTTCGGTATTGGGTTTATAAATGCTTGTAACTACACTATAGGCATTCCAGCAATCCCGTTTTTCATTATCATTGGCACTATCAATAATTATACGAATAGCGAATAGATCGTAAACCTGCTCAAAACTCACCTGCTGCTTCATCATTTTGGTATAAATGGAGTAGATAGATTTTGGCCGTCCTTTTATTTCGTATTTTAATCCAATATTATCCAATTCGAGTTTAATTGGTTTAATAAATGATCGAATAAACTTTGTTCTTTCTTCTTTGGTTTGGCTTAGTTTTTTAGAAATTTCTTTAAATTTTTCGGGCTCAGTGTATTTTAAGGATAAATCTTCGAGTTCTGTTTTAATGGCATAAATACCCAAACGGTGCGCTAAAGGAGCGTATAAATAAAGGGTTTCGGAGGCTATTTTTAATTGTGAATTCCGATTCATGAATTCAAGCGTTCGCATATTGTGAAGCCTATCGCATATTTTAATTAAAATAACCCTAACATCATCACTTAACGTGAGCAACATTTTTCGAAAATTCTCGGCCTGTGGTGAGTTTTTTTCATCAAAAACACCAGAAATTTTTGTTAATCCATCAATGATAGAGGCTACTTGCTTTCCGAATTTTTTATTCAAAAACACTAAATCTATTTCGGTATCTTCTACCAAATCGTGCATCAAAGCACATGCAATAGATGTAGCGCCTAGTCCAATTTCTTCGGCTGCAATTTGAGCAACAGCCAAGGGATGAAAAATATACGGCTCTCCTGATTTTCGCCGCATATGCTTATGCGATTCAAGTGATAACTCAAAGGCATCGCGAATTAGACGTTTGTCTTCTTTTGTTTTTACACGCTTAGCTGCGCGCAACAATTGACGATACCGCCGAATAATTTCCTTGTTTTCAAGCTCCTCTGCCGTTAATAAAACCTCTTGCCCCATAGATGATTGCAAAAATAGTTATTTGAAAGGGTATGCGAATAAAGTTGATTTTATTTAAGTGTAAAAATTCACATTCACACCGAGAGGTGCATTCGTGTATAATCAAAACGATTATCTCGGAATACTTATATCATTTAATAACCTCAGCTATTCTATCGCTAAAAGCCTTAGCTCCCTCCTCGTTTAAATGATCCACATCATTAAACCCATGCTCTTTCCCAAATAAATTAAAGGTTAGCACCTCTAATCCGGTTTCTTTTTTTATTGCATTCAGGATTGTTGCGTTGCAATTTTGCCAATTCAAATTCAAATACTTACTGTAGCTAGACATTACCGGTGGCCTAACTAATATAACCCTCACTCTATGTTGAGTTGCTATAGTAATTAAATCAATTAAAGCCTTCTTGTTTTTTATAATACTTTCATCGGTCAAGCTCTTTGTGTGAAGCATTGCCCTGCGTTTGGCCCAATCATTACTTAATTTGGTACTATCAATCCCTTGCATTTTCAACCATCCATTTGATTGATACCCCTTGGTTAAATCGACCTTAAAATTCTTCAAACAAAGTTTTAAAGCCTCATAGGGCTGATAACGCAAAGTATAGGAATAATCCTTGACCTCAAAAGTTGGGTTTAAAGAAAGTCCATAATGGGCTTTATAAAATGAAAGACGCCAGGCCTCATCCCCTTTTTCTAATTTTTCGCCAAAAGAGGTGTAGCCTACGCCCACAACCACAACTTTCAAACTTGGCATTTTATTTATAAATTGCTCTAATATGGCTTTATCTACCGTTAGTGTTTGGCTTACCTGCGCCATATTAAACGCGTTTTCTGACAGTAAATCAGGATTTACGCCTTTGAGCATTTGCGAATTTCCTAAAATTAAAACATCACATGCAGCACTTATCGAATCAAAATTTTTAATTTTTTTGGAATACGAATTTTCGAGTCGGCTTAACCTAAATTCTAAATAAAAATAAAACGACAACACCGGTAGGCAGTAAATTATCGACCGAAAAAACACGTGTTTAAATTCTCTCATCCTACCTAAAATTGAAAATAAATAAAGGTTCTATGTTCAAACACACCAAAGCAAAGCATTAGAAAAAGCAAAATATTTAAAAAAGCAACTTTTTTTATAGGTGTTGCATTATGCCAAGTTTCAATAATAGATTTATGCCTGCTTATCCATTCCACGGCAATCATAAATGCAAGCATAGCAATGGCTATAAGCCAATGATGCCGATCTACTCCAATTGCCACTATTGAATTTACAGACCAATTGGTAAACAAATGGTTAATTATATACCAGGCATCTGTAAGATTGGAGGCTCTAAACACTATCCAACAAAAATCAATAGCCATAAACGTAAATCCTATTTTTAGCCAAGTAGGGAAATTAAACCCTCGATTGAAAATGGTTTTTTCCATATAAACCAGTAATCCATTAAGTGCACCCCAAATTAAATAAGTAACATTTGCACCATGCCACAAACCACTAAGGGCAAATGTAAAAAACGTACTTCTTAAAACCTTTTTCCGACTTCCTCCGAGAGGTATATAAACATAATCTTTGAACCACGAGGAAAGAGAAATATGCCAACGCCGCCAAAATTCACTAACATTTTTTGAAAAATACGGCAATTTGAAATTTATCATCAGGTCGAAACCTAGAATTTTTGCTGTGCCTTTAGCAATATCGCTGTAGCCGCTAAAATCGCCATAAATCTGAAAGGCAAATAAAAATGTAGCAGTTATCAAAGCCAATCCACTATGGTTTTGCGGAGAATTATATACGGCATCTACTATGACGGATAAGTTATCGGCCACAACAATTTTTTTGAACAAGCCCCAAAGTATCCATTTTGCACCCAATGAAAAATTCTCATATCTAAAAAAATGCTTTTCCTTAAATTGATGCAGCAATCGCTGTGGCCGTTCAATAGGCCCAGCTACCAATTGTGGAAAAAACATAACATAAAGCGAATAATCTATAAGATTACGCTCTGCTTTTTGATGGCCACGATATACCTCTACGGTATAACTTATGGCTTGGAAAGTATGAAACGACAATCCAATCGGTAATAATATATGTAATAAAGAGTATGAATGGTCTATTTGAACAAGGTGAAAAACACTATTGAGGTTTTCTAAAATAAAGTCGGCATATTTAAAAAACGCCAAAGCTCCAATATTAGCAACCAATGAAGCGAATAGCCAATATTTTTTAGTCCGCACATTATTCTTGTGTTTTTCAATTTTAAGACCCGCTATATAATCAACAGCTATGGTATAAAATAAAATCAGGACATACACCGGATTAAAAACCATATAAAAATAACAGCTTGCAGCTAACAAAAAAATATTTCTAAATTTCTGTGGCAAGCCGAAGTACCCTATTACAACGATTGGGAAAAACAGGAT